>NZ_CP015780.1:301462-602924 GCF_001945665.1 Borreliella mayonii
AGAACCTATTGAAACCAATAAAATAGCGGCTTTTTGCTTACCTGTTAAAGCAGAAACATCCAAAATCTCCTTTTCTTTTTTTTCTTCCATATCAATTACTACCTTTTACGCGTTTTTCAAAAGCCATGTTCTTATAAGCTTAGCAACATCTTCTGGCTTTTCTCTAGCTAAAAGCTCAGCATTACTTTGAAGCTCATCGCCCTCTCTAACCCCACCAACAACATCGTCAACGCCAATATCTTCACCACCATCCATTAAAGCTTGTTGACGCCTTAAATGCGCTTGCTTTGCTAATTCCTCTTCTCTAAGACGTCTTCGCCTTTCAAGCTCTCTAGAAATAGCAAAAAATATCGTAAATACTAAAATTAATAATGAAAATACTATACTTGCAATAAATAAAAAATATTTAAACCTTTCACTTGCAAAATAATTTTCATCTATTTCTCTAAATTCATTCATGCGATCAAAAGATATATTTCTAACTGTTATTGAATCACCTCTTTCTGGCTTATATTCAAAAGAACTTTGCAAAACATCTTCAATATTTTTTATTTCTTCTAATGCCATAGGCTTATATTCTCTTTTTCTCATTCCATTTTCTATTACGAAATCTCCCTTCTCATCATACACAAAATTCCAAATACCATCCACGAAAATACCAAGAGAAACACCTACAATCCTAGCGGGCTCTTTTTCACTTGTAGATTTTTTTTCATTTAAAGCAACATTTTTGATTTCTTGAGACTCATTATATTTACCAGTAATATCACTTAAATCTTGATATTCAGGAGGAGTATTGCCTTCCTGCCCAGGAGGCCCCCACGGACTATATCCTTGACCCTGATATTCTTTTTTTTGAGTCTGAGAAGATATAATAGTTGAATCGCTTACTTTTCTAGTGTTATAAGAAACTTTTGGATCTTGGGATTGAAGCTCAATAGGAGCATATTCTTTAGACTCTGTAGTTTCTTTTGAGGTGTCAAGTTTTACATTTACTCTAGCTATCATAAATCTATCAACAGACAAAACCTTGCTTAATGCAGAATCGATTTCACCCCTAAGCATAGCTTCATACTTAAGCTTTAACTTGCGCTCTTTTTCTGCCAAGTCTATTCTATCTATCCCATCTAAATTAGAAAAATCATTTAAAATAGTTCCACTATTATCAACAATAGCAATATTATCGGATTCAAGACCTTCAATGGCATACTGAATAAGCTTAACAAGTCCTTCAACTTTTTTTCTATTGGTAATAATATCAGAACCAGGTCTTGGGGTAATTCTAACAGATGCCTTAACAGGCTCTTGAGACTCTTTAAAAAGAGCTTTCTCGGGCATAACAAGATTCACACTAACAGCATCAACATCATCTAAAGCTACAATATGCTGTTCAACCGCCCTTGTAATAGATCTTCTAAGATTAATGCTTCTTTCAAAATCAGTAATAGTCCACCTATCAATATCAAACAAAGCCCATGGATCCATATGAACGGGCACAAGTTCTTCTCTGACAAGAATTGCTCTCATTTTTTTTGCAAGCTTTTCATCATCTAAATAAATTCTTCCATCGGAACTCAAAAAATACTTAACATTTTCTCTATCAAGTCTTTGCGATATCCTATCTAAGAGATATTGATCTTTAATTTCAACTCCAAAAAGAACAATACTTTGGCTTTTAGTAGAAAAACTTATTAAAAAAACAAGCGCAAGAATCACAAAAAAAATAATCAATCCTAAGGCTATTTTCTGAACCGTACTAGCTTTTTTGAAGATTCCTTTTGCTGAAACAAAAAAATTAGTAAAAAAATTGCTCAAAATTTTATGGCTCCTTAACGAATGTTGATTATATCTTGATAAGCCTTCACACCTCTCTCAACAACGGCCTTTAAAATGCTTAAATTCATATTCGCCCTAGACATCGCTATTACAACATCATGAACATCAATGCTACTGGGCCTAAGAACAGCTTGTTCTATAACTTTAGAAACATTTAATTGGCTTTTGTTGACATCAGTAATCGAATTTATTAAAACATCCTTAAAAGTTCTAATATCATTATCTTTGGCATTACTTTTAGAACTAAAAAGATTCACATCAAAATGCAAAGAATTTTTTTTAGCCAAATTAATATTATTCTCTTTTAAAAAAGCATCAGTTCTCAACAATGATCTCTCCTTTAGCCTTGAAGTATAGCTAATGCGCTTCTAAACATAGACTTACTACTATTGATGACAGTAGAATTTGCCTCATAAGCACGAGAAGCTGAAATCATATCTACCATTTCTTCAACTAAATTAACATTAGGAAGCTCTACATAGCCTTTTTTATCTCCAGAACTTATTGAATCGGGATGAGTTGGATCATATTTTAACTTCAATGGAGATTTATCTTTTTCAATGCTAGCAACCCTAACTCCTTGGCCAATACCATTATCAAGATAATCTGGAATAAAAGGCCCTTTCCAATAAGGATTATTAACCCTTGGTTCAAAAATAATCCTTTGCTTTCTATAAGGTCCACCATCAGGGGTCCTAGAAGTAGAAACATTTGCAATATTATTAGAAATAACATCAATCCTCAACCTTTGTGCTGTCAATCCTGTTGAAGCTACGTTAATACTTGAAAACAATCCCATTTTATATTCCTTAAGATATTAATTTATTTTAATACAATATTTATACTTTTAAAATAATGCGCCTGAACATTAGTCATAAGATGATACATCATTTGGTTTTGTACAAGCGCCTTAATCTCAGAATCAATATCAACATTATTGCCATTATTATTCATAGTTGAAAGATGGTCAAGAACTCTGTGAGGCTTGACATCTGAATACTTTAGATTTTTAAGTCCAGACAAATGCTTATCGCTAGACTTAGTTAAGCTTAGATCATTTTTATCTTTATTTAAAAAAGCTTTTTCAAACTCTGACTCAAAAGAAATTTTGCTTCTTTTAAAATTTGGAGTATCTACATTTGCTATATTATCAGAAATAACGCTTTGTCTTAAGCTTAGAACATCTAAATACCTATGTGAAAAATCTACAGATCTTTCAAAATCATTCAAATTAAAACCCCCCTCTGTTTAAAATTGCTTTTAACTAAATTATATAATAATTTAAATCTTTTTGTTCGTTAATTTGTATTTTTTTATTAACATAGTCCAAGTTTATTTCAAATTTCTTTAACTTACTACCAGGCACTTCAAAAAAAAGATCTGCAAGCACTCTTTCCATAACGCCGTGAAGTCTTCTGGCGCCAAGATTTTCATTCTCAAGATTCATATTAAAAGTAAGCTCTGCAATTCTATCTATAGCCTCTTCGCTAAACTTTAAATCCAAATTATAAACCTTAAACATAGCAACATATTGCTTTATTAAAGAATTTTTTGTTTGTTTTAAAATTTTTTTCAAATCATCTATGCTTAGACTCTTAAGCTCAACCTTAATCGGAAATCGTCCTTGAAGCTCAGGTATTAAATCAGAAGGTTTAGCCAAATTAAATGCCCCTGCTGCAATAAATAAAATATGAGAAGTATCAACTATTCCATATTTTGTATTAACTTTAGAACCTTCAATAATTGGCAAAATATCTCTTTGAACACCTTCTCTGGACACATCATTGCCGCTCCTATTCTTAGCAGCTATTTTATCGATCTCATCAATAAAAATAATTCCCATATTTTCAACTTTAGATTTTGCAATATCTGAAATGTTTTCGTGATCGACCAATTTCTCAAGCTCTTCTGCTAATATTATTTCCTTTGCCTTTTTAATCTTCAATTCTCTTTTCTTTTTTCTATCAAATATATTACCCAGCAAACCGCCAATTCCCATATCAATCTCTTCAAAATTACCACCTGTAAATATTTCTATTGTAGAAAATGGCATTTTACTAGAAATTTGTATTTCAATAGTAGTATCATCAAGCTCACCCGCTCTAAGCTTTTTTCTAAGCTTCTCTTTTACCTTTTCTTCCGCCTTTATTTCATTTGAATCCATATTCTCAGAATTACTAGATCCCTTAAAAAGACTCTCAACTATTCTCTCCTCTGTTCTTACCAAGGCATCATCTCTTACAGTGCTATACATCTCTTCTTTTACCATATTAACTGCAATTCCCATTAAATCTCTAACCATAGATTCAACATCACGACCAACATAACCAACCTCAGTATATTTTGTAGCCTCAACTTTAATAAAAGGGGCTTTAATTAATTTAGAAAGTCTTCTTGCAATCTCGGTCTTTCCAATACCAGTTGACCCAATCATAATAATGTTTTTAGGCATTACCTCATCTTTTATTTCTTTGGGAAGCCTGGACCTTATATATCTGTTAACAAGAGCAATTGATACTAATTTTTTAGCTTCGTCTTGGCCTATTATATATTTATCAAGTTCTGCAACTACATCTTTGGGAACTATATAGTGCTCTTCTAATTTATTCATTTTCAATCTCCTCAAGCACAATATTAGAATTAGTATATATACATACTCTTGCTGCTATTTTTAAAGATCTAAGTGCAACCTCAAAAGCACTTAATTTTTTATTCTCCATGTAAGCAAGAGCTGCTGAATATGCATAATTACCACCACTTCCAATTGAAATAACGTCCTCTTCAGGCTCAACAACATCACCGGTACCAGAAATTAAAAGAATATTGCTAGAATCAGCAACAAGCATCATAGCCTCAAGCTTATGCAGTATTTTGTCAGAACGCCAATCTTTTGCAAGGTCAACAGCAGCCCTTTTAATATCAATCAAACCATCACCTTTTGCTTTGATTTTTTCTTCAAATTTTTCAAAAAGAGTAATTGCATCAGATGTTGAGCCTGCAAATCCTGCCAAAATTTTCCCATTAAGCAATTTACGTATTTTAATAGCATTACTCTTTAAAACAGTATGTCCAAAAGTTACTTGTCCATCTGCTGCCACCACAGTCTTACCATTTTTTTTTATTGCAATAACTGTGGTTCCTTTAAAACCCATATTACCCCCTATTTATATACCTCTTTTAAAAGTTCTCCAATAAGAATATCAGATACATTTTTACAATCACAACACTCTTTAGGATCATCTTCAATATTATTAGAATCTACATATTTAATATTTAATAAAGCATAAAGATCCTTAATGGTTTTTATCTCTTGAGCACCAAAACTATGCAATTTTACGGCTCCAACACCACAAAAATCTAAATCATAAACATAAATGTCAAGTCCCAAGTCAAGACCAAGTTCAGCTGTAATTAAAGCTCCTGATTTTAAGGGCTCATAAGTTATAAAAATAGCATCAGACAGACCTGAGACCAATCTATTTCTTTTGGCAAAAAAATAATTTTGAATTTTATCAAATGGCAAAGTCTCAGTAATTATTCCTCCACCTTGTTCTAAAAGCTTGAAAACATATTTTCGATTTTGCTTAGGATAAATATTATCAATATCTGTTGGAATAACAGCAAATGTCCTCTTATTCTCATTTATTGCTCCTATATGAGCTTCAATATCGGCACCAATTGCAAATTCAGAAACAATCTCTACACCATTTTTTGCAAGATGTGAAGAAAATTCTCTTGTTATCTCAGCAAGAGCTTTACTAATTTTTCTAGAACCAACAACGGCCCAAGACAATGAAGAATAATTTGGTAAATTACCTTTGTAGTAAATAGCAAAAGGAGGGTCATAAATTCTTTTAAGTTTATTAGGATAAAACTTAGACCCCAGAATAGCAACTTTGGCCTTTGTCCTTCGAATAACTTTTTCTTGCAATTCTACTAATTTTAGATCGGGCAACCTAAACAATCTTCTAAATGATTTTAGAAAATAAGACTCAATATCCTTTTGAGTTAATTTAATAATATTATTAAAATTAAAATTATTAAAAAGTTTTAATTTTTCTTTGCCTTTTAAAAATTTCAAATTATCAACATAAAGCAATTTCATCATAAATAATTACTTCAAATTACTCATGATCTTAGAAACACTTTCTTTTTGCTCTTCAGTTGAAGCCTTTTTACTAGCTTTATCGTAAAACAATATAGCATTACCAAGATCACCTAGCGAATAATAATTTGCACCTCTTAACATGAAAAACTCAAAATAATCCTCACCCATATCATCAAGTTTATTTAAATAATTTTTAGCTTCAAGCTGTTTGTCAAGATCATATACATACATATTAGAAATGGCAAAAAGGGAATCTTTAAAATCATCTCTAATTGAAAGTGATTTTAAAAAAGAATTCTCAGCAAGAATTATGTATTTTTCAACTTCATCTTTTACTCTTAAATTTTTAGCTAAATTATAAGAAGCAACGCCTATATAAAAATGAGACAAATAATTATTGGGGTTGATTTCTAAATTTTTAGCAAAATATTCAATAGCAGGTCCGTACTGGCCAAGCTTAAAAAATTCAAGACCAATCAAATTAAAAAATCTTGCTTTCTTATCGATAGAATTAACTATCTTTAAAATATTTTTATCTTCTTTTTCAATAAATTCCTTATAAACTTCAATCTTAGATTCAGATCCACCGCCTGAAATTTCCAATTCTCTTAATCTAAGCCCAAGATTTGATTTTTCTTTAGATTCACTACCACAAGATAAAAATAAATTAACAAAAATTATTAACGACAAAATTTTCATCTAATCATCGCTACTTTTTTTATTTAAATTTCTAAGAAATGTTGGAACATCAATGTCATCATCAAAATAATTAACATTTTTAGACTTAGCTGCAAAAGAAGAATCTTGTTGCTCATAAGATCCAGAAGGAATATTTTGATTGCCTGACATTAAGGTATCAAACTCTTTAGAGCTTAAAGTATTATTTTCTGGCGCACCAGATATTTCTTTTTGCTTTTTAGATGCAAAACCTGTAGCAACAACTGTAACGTAAATCTCATCTTCAAGATTTGAGTTAATAGCATGGCCATATATTACAGTAGCCTCATCATCAACACTAACCGTAATTATACCCATAATCTCTTCAAGTTCAAGCAATGAAAAATCATCTCCACCAGTAACATTAACAAGAAGTCCTTTAGACCCTTCAATACGAACTTCTTCAAGTAGTGGATTGCTAATAGCAGAAGTTGCAGCATCAACAGCTCTGTTTTCGCCCTTGCCATATCCAATTCCCATTAAGGCATCGCCTTGACCTTGCATAATGCTTTTAACATCAGCAAAATCAATATTAACCTCTCCGTGCTCAATAATAAGTCCTGCAATACCTTGAACACCCATTCTAAGAACATCATCTGCACGCTTAAAAGCATCTTTAATGGTGGTCCTTTTATCAACAACAGTTAAAAGCTTTTGATTTGGAATAATAATCAATGTATCTACGGACTTCCTTAAGTTATTTATTCCTTGTTCAGCAAGTCTCAACTTCTTAGGACCCTCAAACTTAAAAGGCTTTGTTACAACTCCAACTGTTAAAATACCAAGCTCTTTTGCAACTTGCGCAATAACAGGAGCAGCCCCGGTCCCTGTACCACCTCCCATACCAGCAGTAATAAACACCATATCAGCACCAGAAAGATGGTTGCGTATAACATCTATATCTTCCTCTGCCGCAGCTTGCCCAATCTCAGGCTTTCCTCCAGCACCAAGCCCTGCTGTAACCTTTGCTCCAAGGGCAATTTTTATGGGAGCAATAGAGGTTTGGAGAGCCTGAAGATCAGTATTAGCCACAATAAATTCAACATCTCTTACTCCATATTCAATCATACGATTAACAGCATTACTACCTCCTCCTCCCGCACCAATCACCTTAAGAATTGTAGGATTTGTAGTAGAATCAAATCTTCTTGTATGGCTATCAATCATATTATAATCTTTCATTAACACTTCCTCCATGATTGGTCAAAACCATTCTTTCAAAAACCAACCTTTCAACTTTGAAGATATTTTATTTTTTCTTTTAACTTTACTGCTTACCTTCTTTAATTTATTGAATTTTTGTTGCTCGTGCTTATAAAGAACAAGACCAAGAGCTGAAGAAAACTTAGGATCTATGTGCTCTTCTCCAATTCCATTAATACTCATTGGTAAACCTATTCTTGCAGGATAATTAAATACTTCTTCTATTAAATTAGAAATACCTGGGAATAAAGCTCCTCCACCCGTTAAAACTATCCCACCATTAATTTTATTATAAAGTCCGCGCTTAAGTATTTCCGCTCTCATCATTTCAAAGATTTCTCTTAATCTTGAATTAATTATTATAGACAACTCCTTTCTGCTTTTCTCTTGAGGAGGTCGAGTTCCAAGATTTGGAATAATTACAGTTTCCATTTGACTCTCAAGAACAGATGGATGAGCAATGCCAGCTGTTATTTTAATATTTTCAGCAACATCCTCAGGAACCTTCCAAACTTGCGCAATATCAAGAGTCACTCTATTAACACCAATAGGAATTACACCTGTATAATAAGGAGAACCGTCAATATAAAGAATAATATCTGTTGTCCCTTTGCCCATATCAATAAACAAAACACCCATCTCGCGCTCTTCTTTAGAAAGAGTTGCATAAGATGAAGCCAAACTTCCAAGAACAACCTCATCAACAGCAAAGCCTGCTCGATTTACGCATCTGACTAAATTCTGACTAGAAGAACTAGAACCCGTAATAATATGCACCTCTCCTTCAAGGCGAATGCCCATCATGTCTATTGGGTTTTTTATATGGGGTATTCCATCTACAATAAATTCTTGAGGAATAACATGAAGAATTTCTCTATCCATTGGAATAACAATTGCCTTTGCTGCTTCGATTACCCTATCAACATCTTCTTCGTTAATCTCTCTTGTTTTTGAATTTATTGCAACAACACCACGTGAATTAGTCCCCTCAACACTACTTCCAGACATAGAAACTGAAAGTGATGTAATGTCACATCCTGAGATGAGCTCTGCTGCCTCAATAGAATTGGATATTGAATCAAGAGCCGCTTCAATATTTATTAGAACTCCCTTTCTAACTCCTCTTGATATACTAGTGCCTATTCCAACTATTTCTAATTGATCATTTAAATTTACCTCAGCAACAACAGTACAAATTTTTGAAGTTCCAACATCTAAACCTACTATCAAATTCCTAGACACTAGCTTTCTCCTAACAAAATGATATCACCACTTCTTAAATCTATAACGCCGGGTTTTCCTTTAAGTAAATTAACTGCAAGAAACATTTTATGCATCACATCCATTAAATCCATATCAACTGTTATCAATATTTTATTATATATACTTTTAATATACAAAATTACATTATAATCATAGAAATTCAATTTTAAAAAATTCACCTCTGATATTAAATTATACAAATATTTTTGATTTATTTTAAGATAATCAAGGCCTCTTAAAACATTAAGCATTCTATTTTCTAGAAAATCTCCTACATTATTGTCATTTAAAACTAATCCGCTAATTATAGGTAAATCATAAATTAAATACTTACTTTTTTCCAAAATTACACCATCTGATGCAATATAATAATAAGTAATATTACCATTTACGTTTTCTAAAGCAACAGCAACCGGTATTCTTTTTTCTAT
Organism: Borreliella mayonii; assembly: GCF_001945665.1. Lineage (NCBI taxonomy): Bacteria > Pseudomonadati > Spirochaetota > Spirochaetia > Spirochaetales > Borreliaceae > Borreliella > Borreliella mayonii. The sequence goes on from NZ_CP015780.1 coordinate 311,021, forward strand.
TTTAATATTGATTTTATTGGGAAACTTAAGATTAACTTTAACATTCTTTACCCTTAAATCTCTTTTAAGATTCTCCTCATATATTCTAACATTAGCATTATAATAATATGTATTGGGCTTGATTCCCGAAATCTTGATTACATCCTCTTTAGAAAGAGAAATATCATTATTGATACTAATATACCTAATTAAAAAATAAGGAGACGCAAAAATAATAATTATTATTTCAAAAAAAATTAAAGAAGTTGAAAAATATATATACTTAATTAAAAATTTTCTCTCAAAAATCATAAACTAACCCAATCTACATTGCTAGAAAAACCCAATCAATTATTACTTAAGTTTTTTGAAACATTTGAAATAAGACCAGAAAGTGCCATGGTAACAATAATAGAAGATCCTCCAGATGAAAAAAACGGCAAATTTATCCCAGTGGGAGGCAAAAGACCAATTGCAATTAAAATATTCATTATGCTTTGAAGAAAAATTGCAAGACTTGAAATAAATGCAATAAAAAATTTAAATCTGCTATTAGAATGAATAGCTATTTCATAGCCAAGATAAAAAAACGAAAAAAATAAGCTTATGGCAAACAAAACACCTAAAAACCCCAATTCTTCTCCAAGAACTGAAAAAATAAAATCAGAATTAGCCTCTGGCAGTTTCCCAAGTTTTATCTCTCCCATTCCCAGACCTTTGCCTAAAATTCCTCCACTTTTTAAAGCATTAAGAGATGCTATTATTTGGTAACCTTTACCAGAAGGATCCTCGTAAGGATTGAGAAAAGCAAAAATTCTAGAAACTCTATAAGGTTCAAGCATTAAAAATATAGCAGAAACTGGCAAAAAAGTAATCACAATAGCAAAAACATAACTAAATGCCATATTAGAAACAAACAAAACAATAAAAAAAAGAATAGCAAAATAAATAGCTGTTGAATAATCGTTTTGCAAAATTATTAACACCCAAAAAATTGCAAAAATTAACATTGGCTTTAACCAGTATGCAATACTATTGTTTTTTCTTGGGTCAAATTTACTCAAATAAGCTGAAAGATAAATGGTAAAAGATATTTTAAAAATTTCAGAAGGTTGAATACTGATACCTTGAAAAAATATCCATCTCTTTGCCCCAGAAATACTTGGAGATAAAAAAGTTGCCATAATTAAAAAAAGAGTTATAATCAATACAGGAAATATTGATTTTTTTAAAAAATTTAAAGAAATTCTCTCAAAAACAAGAAAAACTATAAAACTTAAAAAAAGATAATTAAGTCTTGTAAAAAATAAAAAATTTGGATTACCTGTCAATTCTAAGCTTAAGAAAAAGGAAGAAGTATAAAAAACTACAAGCCCGTAGGCTGCTAATAGTAGCAAAACAAGCAAATAACATGTCCTAAGTGAACTTATATCTATAACCATAATAAATTATCTGATTTTTATCGTACTTAAAGCAATTATAGCAAATATTAGCCCTATTATCCAAAATCTAATAACAACTTGCATTTCAGACCACCCAAGTTCTTCAAAATGATGGTGAAGTGGAGCCATTTTAAATACTCTTTTTTTGGTCTTTTTGTAAACCAGGACCTGAATAATTACAGACATAGTTTCAATAATAAAAACACCTGCAAGAATTGAAAAAAGTATTTCACTTTTTAAAATCAAAGCCGCCATTCCAAGAATGGCACCCAGAGCCAGACTACCTGTATCTCCCATCATAATTTTAGCAGGATAGGCATTAAACCATAAAAATCCAAAACTACCCCCAAGCAAAGCCCCAAGAAATATTACAAGCTCTTCAGAGCCTTTAATATTTGGAATATACAAATAGGCTGCAAAATCAGCCCTGCTTGTAAGATAAGCGATTATTATTAAAGCTCCTGTTATAACTATACTCAATCCAATTGCAAGCCCATCAAGCCCATCTGTTAAATTAAAAGAATTAGAAGCAGAAATTAAAATAAACATGCCAAAAGGAATGTAAAACAACCCCAAATCTATTTGAAAAGACTTAATAAAAGGAAAATAGATTATACTAACATGCTCGCTACCAAAATAATATAAAATGCCAACAGAAATAAAAGAAAATATTATTTGTCCATAAATTTTAAATCGAGCCTTAAGTCCATCTGAGGTTTTATTTTTGATTTTTAAAAAATCATCTATAAATCCCAAAAAAGCAAATCCAAGCATAACAAAAACCATAATCAAAAAATAAACATTTAAAATATTGCTCCAAAATACTAAAGAGATAAAAACACAAAAAAAAATAAGAATGCCTCCCATGGTAGGAATTCCTGCTTTTTCACTCAAATGTCTTTTAGGGCCATCTTCTCTTAAAATCTGATCGGCCCTTAATTTTTTTAACCTTAAAATAACATAAGGACCTACAATCAAAGAAAGTAAAAATGCAAAAATTGTAGCATAAGCCATTCTAAAGGTAATATATTTGAGTAAGCGCAAACCTAAAAGGTAAAACATAAAAACCCCATTATCATCTAAATGTAATTTAAAATTCTCTCAAGCCTATTAAACCTTGAGCCCTTAATGACAATAAAAACTGAAGGTTCCAAGCTTTTTAAAAAAAAATTAATAAATTTATCAAACTCGCTAAAGTAATATAAATACTTTTCAACTAAATTCTCAGAATCTCTAACATCTAAAAATTCTTCGCCAATTAGAAAAATTTTATCAAAATTCATTAAAACAGCCTCTTGAATTAAATCTTTGTGAGTTTTGTATGCAAATTCCCCAAGCTCTTTAAAAGACCCAAGAACTATAAATTTTTTGTTTTGGATATTAAGATCCAAAATCATATTTTTTAACGCCATAAAAGAACCCATATTGCCATTGTAAGAATCATTTAAAATCAAATATCCATTTTTTGTTAAAATTTCTGCCCTACCCTTTTGAAAAGCAGTTTCAACAAGGCCCTCTCTTATTTCTTTTTCTTTCATTCCTAAAAATAGGGCTAAATTAATACACCCTATTGCATTAAAAATATTATGTCGCCCCAGTAAAAAAATAGAGTATTCAAACCCTTTGTAAACAAAATCAAAAGAAAATTTCCCTTCCAAAAAAGAAAATGATTTGATATTAAGATTTTCAAAATCAAAATAAACAATTTTAACATTTGGATTTGCGATTTTTGCTCTTTTTTCAAGATAAACACAATAATCATTCATTTCATTTACAACAAAAATTTTAGTGTTTTTGCCAATTATTTTGCTCTTTTCAAAAGCAATAGCTTGTAATTCCTTGAAAGCTTGCATATGTGCACAGCTTATATTCGTAATAATAACAATTTCTGGTTTTAAAATTTGAGATAAAAGATCCATTTCTCCAACATAACTAACTCCAACTTCAAAAACAGCATATTCTTCATTACCATCTACCCTTAAAATACTAAGAGGAAGCCCAATGTCAGAATTTAAATTGCCCCAAGTTTTGTAAGTTTTATATTTTTTTGAAAGTATGCTATAAAGCATCTCTTTGGTTGTGGTTTTACCATTACTACCTGTAATAGCAATTCTTTTAAAACTTGTTCTTTCAATTAAAAAAGATGCTAAAGTTTGAAGAAGTTTTATTACATTGCTTGTAAGCAAAAAAACTAACTCTTCATCGTCATTCAAATATTTAATACACTCAGATTCATGATCTTTTGAGCATACAAAACATTTAACACCCAAATCAATTAAATATTTAACAAAAGAAAATCCATCTACTTTATTTCCCTTATATGCAAAATAAAGACTAACATTGATATTCTCATCCTTTATTTCGCGACTATCTAACGAGTAAAAAGATACAATTCTTTCAATATTTTTTATATTCCCCACAAACTTCACATCTTTAGAAGAGATTAAAATATCCTTAATCTTTATACGCACTCAAACCTCATTCTAAAATCTTTTACTCAATAAAAATATTTATATCTTTATTAGCTTTTTTTTCCAAATTTAATTCTCCAAAACAAAAACTCTCTATTCTATCAATATTTTCAAGTTCATATATTACTGTAAGTAGTCTTAAATTATCATCAATAATATTTTCCTGTTCATTGTCTAGGTTATTAAATTCTCTAAGCTTTACAACATATCTAAAATTTAAGTAAATATTAAAACACAATATCACTGTTAGTATCAAAATTAAAATACAATAAACTTCAAATTCAATCTTACTTATAATATTCATAATTTTTTTATAACTCTAAGTTTTGCGCTCCTTGAAGGTTTATTTTTTTTTATCTCATCAAAACTTGGAATAATGGGCTTTTTTGAAATCTTGGCATACAAATTGCAGCTTAAACTTCTAAAAAAATCTTTTACAATACGATCCTCTATTGAATGAAACGTAATAATAGCTAAAATTCCATCTTTGGCTAAATTTTCTACCCAAAAGGGCAAGCTCCTTTTAAGCCTAGCAAGCTCATCATTTACATAAATCCTTAACGCTTGAAAAGTTTTTGTAGCTGGATTTATTTTAACTTTTGAAAGAGGATAAACTTTGCTTATTATGGATTGCAACTCTTTTGTGGTTTGTATTTTTTTAGTTTTTCGATATTCTACAATAGCTTTAGAGATCCTTCTAGAATAATGCTCATTGCTTAAATTATAAATTAAAGCTTCAAGGTCATATTTACTAAAAGTGTTTACAATCTCAGCCGCACTGATTTTACAAGAAGAAGAACAAAGTCTCATATCTAAAGGCTCATCTTCAAGAAAAGAAAATCCCTTTTTACTACCCTTGTAATGAAACATAGAAATACCAAGATCAACTAAAATAAAATTGGCTTTGACATTTAAAGGGTAATTGACAAAAAAATTATCAAACCAATCATTAAAATATGTAATTCTCTCTTCAAAAATAAGAAGAAACTGCTTCGCTCTTTCTAAAATTTGAGGATCTCTTTCAATTCCAACCAAACTTAAAAAGTCATATTTCTCAAGAATCGCTTTTGCATGAACACCTTCTCCAAGAGTAGAATCAATATATATTAAATCACTTTTTACAGGTAAATCTTCTATAAGCTTAAAAATTGCATCAAGAAGCACTGGAAAATGAAAAGCATTATTATTCATTTAATTTAAACCTATAAATTATTTTTTTTTCATTTCCATAAACATCGCCATATTTTATTTTAAGCTCATTCCTACCCTTAATAAAATTAAGATCATTTATCTTAAGACATCCCCCATCTTTTTTAATATTCAAAATATCTAATCTATAATTTTTCTCTTGAGCTAAAGCATATGTATTATTAATCAAAAAAATATTTTGGAAATCTGAACGAAGAATGCTTTTATTATTCAAAATAGCTTCAAAATAATAAATTCCTTTAAGAGAATTCTCAAAAGATTCTACTTTTTGGGTATTAAAATATAACAAAAGACTGTATTGACCAGAATCAATATTTAAATTTATATTTTTTGATAATTCTAATCTTTCATCATCGCCCTTTCCTTTTAAAAAAACCCTGCCTAAAGTATAAACCGTCTCAGCAACTAAATTGTTCCTATTTTTGATAACAAACAAAGGATTGATAATCTTTTTAGCACCAGGATCATTAACTACTAAATCAATAACACTCTTTTCATCTTTTAAAAAGATCTTTCCAAGCTTATAAAAAAAACTCCCCAAAATCTCTAAATTTAAATTTAAATCATTATCAAAAATGATTAAAATACTACCATCCCTATTTAAACTATTTTTTGAATATAAAATTTTATAATTATTGGAAAAAACAGATACGGTCTTTTCCAAGGGTCTTAACCTTACTCCAATATTCAATTTATTATTATCCAACACACCAAAATCTTTAATTAAAGCAAACTTTTCATTATTTTTAAATTCCAAAAATGGATATAAATTTAAAATATTAAAGAAAAATATAAAAACAATTAAAATCACTGCGCCAATCCTAAATATTTTAAATCATTATTACTATTAAAATACAAAAGTCCCTTTCCAAATTCAACAAAAGAGCTTATTTCATCTTTAATAAAAATATTATCAAACAATTTAAAAGAATTTGCAGAATAAGTTTTTATATTAATAATTTTTTCATCCTCAGAATAAAAATATACTCTGTAAATATTTTGAAAATAATCATATGATGCTCTTAAAACAGAATTTTTATTTTCAACTTTAAATATTCTGCCACTTTTAATATTTATCACCACAAGCGAATTTTTTCCTTCAATAAACAAATTATGATAATCATCTATTTTTATAAAAGTCTCAAAACTATTAATAGCTAAATTGTTTAATTCTAAAATTTTTTTATAATTATTCTCTAAATCAATTATTTCTAAAAAATACTCAGAATTACCTTTTAGCGAAACCAAATATTTATTATCAGAACTTAATTTAACAAAACATGTTGGAAATTTTCTCTCTAAAAAATTTTCCATATAAATTATCTTACCTTGTTTGTATATATAAATCTCACCATTAGAAAGCCCTAAAACCAAAATCTCATTATTATAGTCCACACTTAAAATTGAAGACAAAAAATTGAGCATTAGTATATTATTTCCACTAGAATCATAAACCTCTAAAGTTTTATATAAATTGTTTAAAGTAAAAATTAAATTATTTATCGCAAAAACAAAATCCTTTAACTTGAGTGTAAATAAAAATTTATTGTTTTTAACAGAAAAAACAGAATAATCCTCACCAGAATTAAAAAGCACATAATAATAACCTGAATAACTTATTAGGTTATCACTTAAAAGAGAATAACAAGATTCTCTAAAATTAAGACTTAAAACCTTATTTGATACAAAAACATTCTTGCTTAAATTTATATTTTTACAATCAGATTTATTTTCAAAATTCTTAAAATCATAAAAATTAGATACATTCATAGTAGATCTTATAAAAAAATCAATCAAAATTATAAATAATAAAAACAAACTCAAGATCAAAAAAAATTTTAATTTCTTAAATTTAATAGTGCCCTCTTCTACATTAAAACTCAATATAACTACTTTCCCCTACCTTAATTTATCTATTTTACTTTAATTAAATCTGAGCTAAACTTTGAAGACCAAACTCCATGAAACCTTGAAAATTTTTCAGCAGCTTCTTTTTGAGAGGCTATGGTAGCCAAAACTCTTCCAGCTTCAAGATATGCAAGAGAATGAAGTCCAAATTCATGAGATCCACTAAGCTCATATTTGCTCCTTAAAATAAACGCCCCTTCTTCTAAAAGCTCCAACACTTTAATAAGATGTTCAAATTGAAATTTATAATAAGGACTCTCAAGTTTTAAATTTTTAGAAAAATCTCTAAAATCAATAATATTTTTAGAAAAAATAATAAACTTGAGATACATATCTTCAAGGAAAAAAAGCGTTTTAGAATCTTTTTTGCTAAAAATTTTAGCCAAATCAATTAAATAGCCTAATTTTTTAATAATTAAAAACCTCTCTTCAGGATTTAAATTAAGAGCCTGGGGCATTTCAATTAACTCTCTTGGGGTAATACTAAGAACAGGACTAATAACCAAACTAAAATCAGAAATCAATCCGGACAAAATTTTTTTTATAGAATAATTTACTTTCAATCTAGGCCTAGTATAAAAATAATTTAAAGAAGAAATATAGCTTAAAACATTTAAATTGAAATCAATAAGATTAAATGAAAGTTTAGCATTTGATGTAAATTCGCCAGTCTCCTTTATAGATGCTATATCATTTAAAGTTCTTAAAACAAGATCATTAATATACACTATTTTTTTATAATTTTCATTATCAATTAAATCCATAAACACCTGCCTAAAACTCATACAAAGGTGATTTATCAGCTATCTAATATATTGATTTTAGCAAAAAACATATTAAATATTTTAACAAGTTATAAATTTATAAAAAATACCCTTGAAACATTCTCTATGAGAATAAACAAAACATTAAAATACTTATAATAAATTATGTAGAATTCTAACTAATTTTTAAAATTACTAAGTCTTAAAACATACAAAATCCTCTAGCCTTATTAAAGATTAGATTAAATCAAACATTCAAATAAAAACCAAGAAAAATTTTTATTTAAAAGAACACTGCTTTAAAAAACATTAAGCTTACAATAATTTGTTTTTCAATCTTTTAACAAAAGTATCCGTACAAAATGAAACAAAATTTAAGCTTTGAGAAGAAATTTCAAATTCAAAAACAGCATCAACTCCAAAAGAACCAAAATTAATTCCATCTAAAAAAATTGATGCTGCTGCTATAAAATATTCTTTTGAAAAAGAAACAGAAAGTTTGCTTAATTTAGAGAACACAAAAGAACGATTATAAAGAGAATGGGGAGAAATAGGCGTAAGTAAAAATCCCTCAAGATCTGCTTCTAAAATAGGACCCCCTGATGAGAAGGAATACCCTGTTGAGCCTGTTGGAGTAGATACAATTATCCCATCACTTTTATATGATAAAAAACTCTCAGAATTAACCCTAAGATCTACATAAATCATTTTATTAAGAACACTTGAGCGAATAATAATATCGTTTAAAGCATATTTAGAAATAAAATCTTTGCCGTGCTGATAAACTGTTACATGAAGTAAAAATTTCTTATTAATAACCAAAGAATTGTTAAAAAATCTATCTATGACTTTTTTAAAATCTTCAATCTTAATATCTGCTAAAAACCCTACCTTGCCCATATTAATTGAAATAATTGGAATATTAATATTTCTATTTTCAAGAAGCAAATTAACAGCCAAAAGAACTGTCCCATCTCCCCCCAAAGTTATCAAAAAAAGAAAATTTTCTTTTGGGAAAGAAAATAACGGCCTACCAACATCTATTAACACTACCTCAACAAAATACTTGGTTTCCAAATAAACTTTAACATCATTGCCTAAAATACTAGCTCCCGACTTTAAAGTATTAATGCAAAGAAGAACTTTATTCTTCATGTTGATCTTTATAGGGAATATCGTCAAATTCGCATTTATCAAAAATTTTTGCAATATCAATTAGCACTAAATATTCACTCTCAAGATTATCAGCCTCGTCAAGCTTTACAACTCCGGATATATATTTTCTATCTAAAGTTTGCAAAGTGGCAGGAGGTTCCTGAACCCTAGAATCATCAAAGCTAATAACTTTAAGAACTCTATCAACAAAAATGCCTAAAAGTTTATTTTTAATTTTAACTATTAAGTATCCTGTTAAAAGCATATCTTCTTCTGTTATTGAAATAGAAGGAACCCCAAATTTAATATTTAAATTAATTAAAGGAATAATACTGCCTCTAAGATTATAAATACCTATAATATATTCAGGAACATTTGGTATAGCATAAACTCCTTCTGGTGGAACTTTAATAATTTCTCTAATATGCTCTATTGACACCCCATAACTTTCCTTGCCTATTTTAAAACCCGCAACTTGAAGCTGGGATTTACTGTCTTTAGAACTTTCTTTTCTAAACATATTTTATACCCTTCAATTAATGCTTATAACAATTTGATTAAATTACTACTTGCCAAAATTTTTACCTAAAAAATAAATTTCAAAAGAATTTTTCCTTACCGCCCTAGGTCTAATTTTTTTTACAAATTTAAAATATTTTTCAAACTTTTTAAAAATTTGCATCTCGTCTCCTCCCTGGAAAACTTTAACAAGCAAATTTCCTTTTTTAAGTAAAACTTCAAGAGATAAATCTATTATTCTCATGCTTAAATTAAAAGAATTGCTGGTATCTACAAGCCTATTTCCAGTAGTTTTGGGAGCAACATCGCTAATTATAAGGCTATAAGGCCTAAACGCATTAATTTTAAAAACTGTATCATCTAAAAAGATATCTCCCTTTATAAAGTAAAAATTATCAACGTAACTAAGACTAATATCATTAATATCAACAGACACCAGAACTCCTCTTTTAAGCTTTTTATAAGCATATTGAGAAAAGCTACCAGGCGATGCACCAATATCTAAAACATTCCCATAAGAAAATAAAGAAAACTTTTCATTAATTTCTATCAACTTGTACACAGATCTTGCCAAATACCCTTCTCTTTTGGCTTTTCTAGAATATTCATCATCCAAGCGATACACATTAATCCCTTTAATACACTTTATTATACTTTTTCATTATAATTCTTATTATGCAAAATAAACTATTTTTAAAAAATATTGAAAAAAATATTAATAAAATCTTTTCAACAACTAATTTTCTAAATTTATTTAAAGATAAAGATTTAAAATTTACTTTTAAAATAAAAAATGAAACCCTTGATTATATTAAAGCACCAGCAATTGAAATTATTAATAGAGGCGGAAAACGAATAAGGCCAATGATAATGATTCTTTTAGCATATGCATTGGGCTTAAAAGAAAAAAACACTAAATTAATATATAAATTAAGTTTACTACTTGAACTTCCCCATTCTGGAAGCTTGATTATTGACGACATTGAAGACAATTCGCTAAAAAGACGAGGCACATCTGCAATACATTTAATATATGGAATAGATAACAGTATAAATGCTGGAAATTTGATTTATTTTTTACCTGCAAAATTAATAGAAAAATCAAATTTAAAAGAAAATCAAAAATTACTAATTTATGAAAATTTCTTTACAACTCTTTCAAATCTTCACCTAGGACAAGGAATTGATATTAAATTTCACAATGAATCATACATCCCAAGCATTAAAGAATACATTTCTTTAGTAGAATTAAAAACAGCTTCACTTTTTGGAATGGCTAGCTTTTTAGCTGCAATACTCACAAATAATGAAGATAAAGCTAAAAAAATTTACAGTACATTTTTAAAGCTTGGTGTTTATTTTCAAATAATAGACGATATTAAAAATATTAAAAACAAAATTAATGGTAAAGAATTCGGAGATGATTTGCTTGAAGGGAAAAAAAGCTTGCCAATAATTTATTTTTTACAAGAAAAAAAATTTGAACCAAAAATTATTTCAAAATTTAATCAAATAAAAAATACCAAAAACACTAAATCAAAAAAAGAAATATTTAAACTAATAAAGATGATAAATTCATCAAAATCAATAAAAAACTCAACTATTATTGCCTTAAAATATTTAAACGAGTTTAAAAACGAACTCAATTTATACCCACTAACAAATAGATATAAAAATCTACTAATAGATACTATTGAACAAATAAAAGAAGGAATATGATGAGAAAAACAATAATAATGGCGCTTTTCTATGGCTTGATCACAAATATTTATCCTACAATAACATCAACATTAAAACTTGATGAACAAGAAAACAAATATACAATAGAAAAACTTTACCAAAAATCAATGTTGCTAAAAAATTCAAAAAAATATAAAAAAGCAATAGCAAGTCTAAAAAAAATAATTAACATGGATCAAAATCAAGTTGATGCTCATCTTTTACTCTCAGAATTAGAATATTTAAATAAAAACTGGAAGAAAGCAATTATTAAATCTCAAGATTACTTAAAAATAATAGACTTTAAAGATAAAAAGAACTTTTTAGATATCTCTTGGGCATACTTTTTAATAGGAGAAGTTGAAAATTCAATGGACTATATAATTAAATTTTTCCAAAGCGGCAAAGAATTGTTCAGGGAAAATATATTTATAGCAATTGATGCTCTTTTTAAAAAAAGTATTTATCATTTTATAAACAATGAAAATGCAGCATTTAATACAATATTATCCTCAACGTTTCAATTAACACTCAATGACGACACCTTGTTTATAATTTTTTTAAATAATTTAGAAATAATAAAACAAATACCTTTCTATTATTTTAATAGAAAAAAATTAGAAGAATTATATCTGCAAATCAGTACCCTGAAAAAAATTCAAAACACAATGTGCAGAACTTAATACTAATATTTATCTTTTCTCTTAATCAAAGAAACTAATATATTTATTATTATTGCTACATAAAATTGAAAAGAAAGAGAAAAATAAGAATTTATATACTCTTGAGTGCGAAAAAATTGATATTCAAAAAAAACTATCAAAAAAGAAATTGGAAAAATTAATAAAGGATTTGAAAATGCAATATAAAGAATGCAAATAGCAAGCCAACCATTGTTTAATCCTAAATTATAAGAGTAAGCATTAAGACTTACCGCAATAAATGAGCCGGCAATACTTGCTGCGAAAATTGATACAAAAATTGCAAAAGATTTAAAGAGATTGCTTATTTTCTCACCCAAAATGTCTTCATAATTCCCCGAAGAGATAAATTCAAAAACTGCTCTAATTCTTGAATAATTTATAACATAAACAGTAATAAATAAAAAAATGAAAAAAATAGCAATAAAGGCAATAATCTTGAAATTTCCAGATAAATTTAAAGTAAAGCCAGGAATAAAATTAAAATTACGCTTCATCAAATAATCAACAAAAAAATAACAAAAAATATTAATACCTATTCCTGCTATAAAAATATCATAATTTTTCTTTACTACAAAAGATAAAAAAAATCCAAACAAAAAGCTAATAAAAAGAGTGAAAATAATTGAAATAAAAATTCCATATCCTAAATAGATAAAAAAAGATGTTAAAAATATTGAAAGATACGAAATACCCTCAATAGATACATTTAAAAATCCTATTTTCTCTGTATAAAGAGCTCCAAGTGCTAAATACGAAAATACAAGAGCCTGCTCAAAAATACCAAACATCTACTTTTTCCTACCCTTAATCAAAAACAAAGAGATAAAAATTGCAATAGATTGACACAGCCCAATAAATTCATACTTAAAGTCATAATTTATATTAATAAAATTATTAAATTCGATTAATATTGAAAACAATAGGCTAAAAAACAATACATAAATATAATTAAATCCTGAAATCACAGCAACAATTAGACTACTCCAACCAAGCCCTGAGGTTAGCCCTAAAACCAAATACGGCTTAAAAAACACTACAAACATAGAGCCTGCAAGACCATTTAAAAAGGCGCTGCCAAATACAGCGAAAAACTTATATTTAAATTCATTTATATTAAAAAAAATATCTATCTTTTTTTTATTGCTTAATATTTCAAGCTGAAGTCCATAAATAGTTTTTTTATGCATAAAAACATAAAAAAGCCAAACTGACACACCAAGCAAAACCAAGTAAATAAGTGATGAATCTAAAGCAAATAAACTATTAATCCTTTTTGTCTGATTAGAAAAACTATCTGTTTTTAACATATTTAAAATAAATCCATCTACCAATCTTTGATTTCCATAAGATATTAAAAGACCTGTTAAAGCTCTATTTAATCCAAAGAAAAAAGTAATAAAAAAGGGAATAAGCCCTAAAAGTCCTACAAAAAAAGAACTTAAAAATATCAACCATATAAAATTAAAATAGGTTAATCCAAAAAAGCTTGAAAATATATAAACGAAAAATGCTCCAAAATAAACCTGACCCTCATTCCCAAGATTTAATGAATTACTCTTGGCGCAAGTGGCAATGCCAGTGGCCATGATTAAAAATAAAATAAAGCGCCAAGATATCATCTTGATATAAGAAAATTGAAAAAAATCACCAAAAAAATAGCTAATACTCAATATTGAAAAAGAAAAAATTAATGCCATAAAGCTATTTCTAAACAAGGTCATAAAAATAGCAATTCCTTTAATTTTTCTTTACTAATCTTTTCTCTAGATACGTTTAACAAAATTTCTCCCATTTTCATTGCTAAAATATTATCAGAGAGCAAAAGCAATTCATCTAAATTGGAAGTAATCAAAAGAACTGGCTTTTCTTTTGAATAATTACGAATAGCAACAGACATTTCATTATAAGCTTTGTGATCTAAATTACTCAAAGGAGAAAAACAAATTAAAAAACTTTTTGCAATATACATCTCTCTATAAAGAGCAAATTTCTTCAAAGTTCCTCCAGAAAATGCCAAAGATTTGGAATAAAGAATTTTATATATTTTCTCTTCGCTGTAAAATTCCATTTTTTTTTTAAAAAAATCTTTAATCTTATTAATGTAAGATTGCCTAATAAAAATTTTATTTTCAAAATTCATAAATTTAGCCAAAAAATTATCTAATATGCTGCTATTGTCGGGAAATAAATTGCCAATACCTAGGGGCAAAAATCCCGCTTTACACTCAAAAATATTTATTTGCTCATATCTAATGCCATCAATTTTTATGCATCCAACAAAAACAAGCTCTCCTAAGAATAATTTCTCCCAAGTTTTAATTACAGCTTCTTCACCAATTATTCCTAAAACACCCCTTTTATTTAAAGAAAAACTAACATCATATTTCCAAAAATCTTCGAAAAACAGATTAAATTTAATAGAATCTTTTTCAAATTTATTAAAATTAATATTTGCAAAAAATATTTTATCACTAGCGGATTCAAGTTTGCTTAAAATTGATTCTTTGTTTATCGTTCTAAAACACTTTCCATCTTTTAAAACAATAAACTCGTCGCTAAATTTTACAGCATCTGTGATCTCGCTATGAGTAATAAAAAGAGACGCAATTCCTGATTTTTTAAGCAATACAAGCAATTTTATAAAAGCTTGTGCTTCTTTTTGAGAAAAATACGCAGCACTCTCATCAAAAATAATTATTTTTGCATTCTCTTTAAGAGAAGCAATAATAAGCAAAAAATAAATCTCTTTAATATTTAAATCTTTAATTTTCTTATCTAAATCAAAAGAAATATTATAAAATTGCATAAGCCATTTATAATATTTATAGGTCTTAGATTTATTCATTGGCATGAAAAATGCATAACCAAACCAATATATACTCAAATATTCCCATACTCTTAAATTCATTTTCAAATTAGGAACTTGAGAAACAAGATAAATGCCGTTATTTTTAGCTTTATCTACATTCCAAATTTTTTGCTTAATGCCATTTATCAATATTTCACCATCATCAAATTCAATAAGTCCAGCAATAATCTTGGCTAGAGTGCTTTTCCCTTCTCCATTTTTACCAATTACTGTAAAAATTTTAACTTCTCCAATTTTTAAATTAATACTGTCTAAAATAGGCTTATCAATATCTGGGAAATACTTAACTATGTTTTTAAACTCTACCATTAATTTTGTTCCAAATTAATTTTTATACCATTTGCACTAACCTCTTCTATTTTTTTTAAAAGATTTTCTTTTAACTTTTGACTGGTTCGCTCTAAATAAAAAACATTCGAAATATTAAACAAAACTCCTTTATGTTTTATGCCAAAAATATCAGAATTTCCATAGTTAATCTCTGACTTAAGAGCCTTATCTAAAATATATGAAACATAATATTTTTGATTTGTAATTCCTGAGCCAATAATATTTTCTTTATTGTCTAAATAATCTTCGCTATCAAAAAGAACTGCAGAGACATTATTCTCTCTAACAGATGAAAGCACTCCTTCAACAGCAGGCCCCACAATAGGAAGTATTACCAAAGCTCCCGAATCCTTAATCAAAGAGTCTGATAACAATTTAGCTAAATTGCTATCATGCCAATTACCCAAAACTCGATAATAAACTTCAGATCTCATGCCAGTATCAAGAATGCCTTTTTTGAAATAACGATAAATATAATCTCTCATAACAGGATAATTCTGACCTGCAATCAAAGCAGCATTACCAAAGCCAGATTTAATAAACTCATTCAAAAAAAGACCTACATAATACCCCAAAATATATGCCTCTTCTGCAACATTATAAGAAACTGAATAAACTTGATTGTTGGTGTTTTTAACTAAAGAATCAAAAATGAGAAACTTAGTATGAGGATAATTATTAGAAACACTGTCGACAATGTCTTGCATAGCATTATTTGTAGTTATTAAAAAATCATATTTTTTTGAAGTTAATAATTTTTCAAGCATTTCTATCCACTCGCTTTGATTAAATCCAGCCTCTAAAACTTTAATTTCAAGATTTTCATGCTTTTTTTTAAATTCAAACAAAGAGTCATACATTTCTTTATAAGATGGAGATCCTGAAATAACCCCAGGAATAAATAAAGCAATATTAGTTTTACCAGAAATATCAACCTTTCGATTCTTTAAAAAAATTAAATAAACAAATAAATATAAATGAAATATTGTAAATAAAATCCAAAATACTTTAAAAAATACTTTTTTACTCATAAAAATAAAACATCCTTTTATTAATTATTATTAAATTTACCTTAATGTCATAAATGTCAAATAAAAAAATCAATAACAAGCTATTAAAATAAAACTGCCAAAACTAATTAAAAAATTAATTATCCGAACATCTAAAGAACACATTTTTCCCCCTTATTATAAGATTTTGGCAAAAAAATTCTGAAACCAAATTAAAAATATTAAGCAAATTCTGAATGTGAATTTTAAATTCCGTTGAATAATATAATAAAATTTGAAAATTTTTCATTTTTTTTAAATACCCGATATTAATAGTTTTAAATGGCTGATAAAAATAAATACGTTAATTTCTTCTTCTATTTGAATTTTAAAAGAATATATCATTTCAACAAATAACTTTAACATAAAGCTAAATATGTAAAAATCAAAACTCTCTAGGACGCAATAAATGCAATTCATTAACATTTAAATTACTAGTAATATCATCATTTGAACGTCTTAAATACATCTTTAAAGAATGGATTGTTTTAATAAAATTGTTTTTTAAAACATTTTTATTAGCTTTGTAATCTTTTAAAAATTTTGAAATGGGCCCGTGAACAGTTGTTGAATTATCAAAAAAAGTAGAAAAATATTTCAAAACATCATCTACAAAATAAAACCTATTAGCCAAATCAACAAAATTATTAAAAAGCACTCCAATTCTACCCTTTAAATAATTAACATTTTTAATCATATCAACCCTGTTACCAAATTTATAATTTTTATCTTCCAGGCTCCATTTTGAATATATAGAATTAAATTTAAAATCTTTCATTAAATAATTATACATAAAATTAAATCTAAAACTATCTTCAATATATTTTAAAATGAAAAAATATAAAACCCTTTTATTTAAAGACATAAAATTATCTTTAGCCATCCTTATAAAATTTTGATTAACACCCTTTAAAGTACCTTCATTAACTTTGTGTAAAAAAGAATTTCCATTAAAAAGCAAAAGACTAGTATTGGGAAAAATTAAATATTCGGATTTATTAATGTGCCTGACGCTACCCTTGTAAACATTAATAAAACAATTATTAAAATAATCGCTATTGACATAAAATTTTGAAACATTTTCGGCTTTAAATAGATTATTGTCTATTATAACAGAGAATGAAGATCCTTTAACAATGTTATGAATTATAGCATCAACACTTCCTTTAAATAAATATACTTTTGCATCTTGCAAATCTTTAAGAGAAGAATAAAACACAAAACTATTTGTATTGGAATAAAAAATTAAATCTGCAGAAATACCATTTATTTCATATAAATTTATTTTTAGCTTTGAATTTTCTCCAACCTCAATAAAATCATACTCAAAAATTTCGTCATCTAAATCCAGCTTGACAGGAAATGTATTTCTAATAACACTAACTTTGCCTTCTATTTCTTTTACAACTGCCACTTGAGAAAATAAAGCCCTACTTGAAAGCAATATTAAAAGGATAAAATGATATATTCTAAAAATATAGTTCTCCTGATCTTTGAAAAACTCATAAATTTAATTATACCTTGTTTTACATAAATTTATTATACTTTGAACAATAATGAAAAAGAAGTATAATTTAATTTAAGAATTAAAAATATTAAGTTTTTGTTGACATACTATAATTGCTATGCTAATAAAATAGTAAAAGCTTTAATATTTAGAGATTCTTACTTTAAAGATTAATAGAAGCCAAGTTATTAGAAGGGTGTATTTATGAATACAAATAATAAATTAATATCACTGCTGCGCATTGTAGTAGTAATCTCTTTTATCGCATGCAAAACGCCTCCAGAATCAAGAGAGAGTAAAAATGCTAAAATTGCACAACCAGATAATAAAAATTTCCAATTAAGAGATATAAAAGACATTAAAAATGAACTAATAAAAGAGCGGGGACATCTTTTTTATTCCAAAGAGTTTAATGAAGCTGAAAGATTAGAAGAAGCAATGAAACAAAGTTTTTTTAAAAAAAAAGCAATAGAAGGAAATGAAATTGCACTAAAAGTACTTGAAAGATACAAAACTATAATAAAAGAAACAAGGGAAAAAAAAGAAAAAACAAATTATCTTAAAGAAAATATTGAAAAGTATCTAAACGATGCAGAAGCAAATGAGGCATATATATGGATTCCGCTAGAAATCGACGAAGTAAATAACTTATATTTTGAAGCAACAAGAAAATATAAAAATTATGATCTTGACAGTGCCCTTGACATGTATAGCAAGGCCTTTAACAGAGCACAACAAGCAGCAAAAAATGCCAAAGAAGCTAAAGCTTTAAAAGAAACTGATGAGAGAATGTATAAACAATTAAAAGCGCTTGAAGCGGCTTCCAACTTACCAATTTATAGCAATAATAAGCTTATAAAGCCATCTCCATGGAATGGTAGAGCATTTATTAAAGAAAAAAACAGTCACTTAAACCTTTTAAATGTTAATAAAAACAATTATCTTCTCGGAGAAGCAGAAACTCCAATTCCAATAGTACTAGCATACGAAGAAAGGGTGGAAATAGCAAAAAACTCTAAGCCACAAGAACAATTCAAAACACTAGAACTTATTGAACGATCTAGAAAATTATGGGAAAAAGGAGTTGAAGCTAAACATGTTAAAAACTTTAGACTTGCCAATGAATTATTTCTAGAATCTGCAAGATACCTTGAAGCTTATCAAAGCAATGCAAGCAGCGAGCTTTATGTAATAAAAATAGGCAATACCTTATGGGGCATTTCTAAAAAATTATACAACGATCCTTACTTATGGCCAAAAATTTGGTTTGCAAACAGACAAAAAATACAAAATCCAGATCTAATTCATTCTAACTGGAAGATAATAATTCCTGCCAAATAAAGCAAAAACAATCATATAGCAAAGCAAGGCTTAAAAGGCCTTGCTTTCTTGTTTTATATCTAATAAAATTAAACAATAAAAACATTCTAAAAGAGACAAAAATGAAGAAACTAATATTACTAAACTTAATATTTATTTCCTGCTATACAATTAACTTAAAAAAATTAACAAAACAAACTCCTTATGGAATTTATCTCAGAGAAGCTCAAAAAGCTATCAATGTTAATGATTATAACTCTGCTTTAAAAGCATACGAAAAAATGATTCAAAATTTCAATCATAATCCAAATATAGTTGCTACTGGTAAATATGAAATCGCATTCATATACTATACAACAAACAAAATAGAAAAAGCAAAAAAAATCTTTGAAGATCTAATAGAAAATAATATGGAAATGCCTAAATGGATCAAACCTTTAGCTAAAAAAATATTAAATAAAATAGAAAATAATAATTTAAAAAAATAAAAATTTTTACTGGAATATTATTCCATAAATTGTAATATCTTTTTCCTTTGCGGAATTGATAACGTCTTTATAAACAACAGACCCTCTTGGATACTCATGAGGAGGTGCATCTCCTATAACAATAATAAATCTTCTTTCTGCCCGCCAATCAAACTGAGTTATGGCAGCATCAATTCCCTCAAACACAGCCTCTGGATAATCTCCACCGCCACCAACATTAACATATTTAAGAATATTATTTAAATAAGGAATAGTATTAAAATCAAAAGCTTTGGTTAAAAAATCTTCAAGATAGTCCTTATAAAAAACAAGACCTATCCTGTAGGATTTAAACTTTTGAAGTTGAGGTTCTATTATTGAGAATAAATGCTCTTTTAGAATCTCAATATTACCTTTCATACTATCAGTAACGTCAACTACAAGCACTAGATCTAAATCATAAACTGAATCTTCTGAGTTTTTTAAAATTTTGTTTATTTTATCAACAATATCAATGCCATTATTAGCAACAATAACCTCATCTGAAAATTTTGTAAAAGTATCTTTTAATTCATTAAACTCAATTTTTCCTTGATTTTGGGTATCCTTGAAAAGCAATTCATAAGCATTATCTTGATACCTACCTAAATAATCATTATATTTTTTCTCAAAAGATCTTATAGAAAACCAAAAGGGCTCTTTTTTACTTTTTAATATTTCTAAGTCAATCTCACCACTTCTTGTTGAAAAATTTGGAAATCCATATTTTAATTTTTTTGGAATCAATATATGAAAAGCTTCTCCAAACTTTTTATTAGGAACAGGAGTGGAAGATGTTAATGATAAAAGTTCTTTATTCTTAATAACTCTTCCATTTAAAATCCGAATTTCATCTCCATTAACCTTATTATAACTTAATGTACGAAATGAATAAGTAGCCACATCTTTTTTCTTGTCAGGAATCTCAAAAGATTCTGTTAATATTACCGATTTGATTGAAGGTTTTTTTCTAATAAAAAGATGAAATCCTTCTTCATGAGCTTCAACATAAACATCATCAATACCTATTTTTAAAGAACTATCTTCAAGTCCAAACAAACAAAAACTAATAAAAAGAAATAAAAAAATTTTCTTCATAAGGAAAATACCCTCATAAATAACTCAAAACCAATAAATAATATCTATAATTAAAGTTTTTCGGATAAATTTTCATAAAACAAAACATTTGATTTAGAAAAACTATTCTTAAAAATATTTCTGAGATTTAAACTAGCAAGATCTTTTTTAACGCTTTTTACCATATCTTCATCTCTATTTAATATATCAAAAATCTTAGCTGATTCGCTTAAATTGCTAACTCCAGAATTAAAAAGCTTAGTATCTCTTATGGATGAAAAAGAAGCCATTACTTCTACAACTCCAAGATTATTATAAGTCTCAATTTCTTTTAATAAAAGAGTTTTATGATAATCATTTTCCTTGGGATTAAAATTTAAAACATTAGCCTTCTCTAGTTCTAAATTTTGCATAACCCTTAAATAATAACTCCTAGAAGCCAAAAAATCGCCTATCTTATAAAGAGTTAAGGCAATAGAATTTAAAACTTCATTACTACTTGAAAACCCCGCCATGCTCTCTACTTTAAATAAATATTTCAATGCATCATCATAATTATTTTCCTTGTAACTAAGTAGTCCGACCTTATAGTAAACATCTGGATAATCAACACCCTCATTTATTGCCAATTTGTAAGAAGCTATCGCAGACTTAAAATCATTTAAAGATCTAAGAATATCACCCTGCTTTTCATAAATTGAAGAAATCTCCTTAGATCCTTTTATAAGATTATGTTTTTTATAAAAAGAATAATCGCTTAAAGCTAAACCAATAATATTGCTAGCCCTAAGAGAATCCCGAGACTTTTCATAAATGTCTGCTAAAATTTTATAAGCCAATATCTTGTCCCCAGCATCTTCAATTAAATTTTTATGCCTAAAGCTATTTAATGCTTTAAGCAAATACACTTCAGCCTTCTTAAAATCCCCTATGTAATAAGAATATCTTCCACTTTCAAAAAGTGCCTTGTCGTAATTAGGATTTTTATCTAATATTTTCCTAAGAATGTATTCAATCTCTGAATTCATATTAACATTATTGTCAAACTTGAAAATAGTTCTGCCATCATTTCTTTTAAAATCAGAGAATTCCTTATTTAATAAATTCGTTTGCCCATTAAGATAATTTAAATTTATAGCAAGACTATTTGCCCTCTGATTATAAGTCACAAAAGAACTATACTTGTCTATCAGCTTTTTAGCATATTTTGTGTAAACAGCTTCATCAATATCTAGAATTTCATTTGACTTAATAAAATTATTAACATTGTCAGACTCAGTATCTAAATTAGCTTCAATATAAGCATTGAAAAGTTTAAATAAAATTTCCTTTTTTTGTCCATATTTAGAAAGCACAACCGTATAGCTATTAATACTATCTTTATAGTAGTTAGAATTTGTCTTAGCCCATTTAAAATAATTATCCCCCTTTAATACCAAAGCATCATAATCGTAAAGATCGTAAGATATAACCTCATCAAGTATTGAATTAGCCTCAGAATGTTCTCCAAGATTAATTTTCATAGAAGCATACGCAATATATCCTTCCTTATTAAACTTTTTTCGCCTTCTACTTATAAAATCTTTAGAAAAAGGCTCAATCGTAAACAATTCCTCATACTTCTCTTCAGCACTATCAAAATCTCTAACATCTTCAAACGCTTTAGCATAAT
This sequence comes from Borreliella mayonii, assembly GCF_001945665.1. Lineage (NCBI taxonomy): Bacteria > Pseudomonadati > Spirochaetota > Spirochaetia > Spirochaetales > Borreliaceae > Borreliella > Borreliella mayonii. The sequence continues at coordinate 333,221 of NZ_CP015780.1, forward strand.
TGACAAACCATTTATCATCAGGCCTAATATAATAAGCATCTCTAAAAATAGCTTTTGCAAGCTCTCTTTTATTTGCATATATAGATTCTATACCCTCTTTATACTTGCTCTCAGAAGCAACATAAAAAAATACCACATCCACTATAAGATACAAAGAAACCAAAACTAAAACAACAAAAAGAGAAGCTATTTTTATCAAAGGTAATAAAGCCCTTGAGACTCTATAGCTCAATTTCTGCTGAAGCTTGCTAAATTCTTCCGCCTTAAAATAAATTGCGGGCAATTTAATAGATCGCCCAACAATATCCCCTACAAATTTAGCAATAAATTTCAACCTTTTTGTATTTTTTTCAACAAGATCAACTAACGCTTCAAGTTTAAACCTTGAAACATTCTCCTTAGTTAAAGCCTCAGCAATTGCGATTCTTAAATTTCTCGGATAAGAATTCAAATGCTTTAAAAATAATGGATAATTAACCTTAAATTCAAAACGTTTAGAATTTTCATTTCGATCATACTCTAGAAATTTAAAATCATCTGCAACATTTTCAAAATCATCGTCATTAACACTTAAATTCAAACTATCTCCAACAAACATCTCTGCTTGTTCATCTGTTTGACTTTTGTCATTTACCGCATCACCAATATCAAATTCATTAGATTTATTAGATTGTAAAAAATCATCATCCTCTGAAACATAAGAATCATTGCTGGCTTCAAAAAAATTATTATTGCTTTGATTGTTAATTAATTCCTCAGAATTAAGTTTTGAAGAATTAATTAAATTATCAAAATCAAGCTTAGAAGCAATTTCTAAATCAATAGAATTATCATCAAGAACTTTATCAATATCATTTTCAAAAGAATCACTAGAAGAAACGTCAAAGTCATTATTCAAAGCTGAAAGCTCTGAATCCATATCAACCCTCAAGTCAGAACCACTTAAAGGTAAATTGTCATTAAAAATGTCAGAATAGGATAATTTATCCTCACTCTCAAGAGCATCAAGCATAAAATTTAAATCAAGCTCATCATCATTTTCCTCTAAATCAAGATCTTCACTTATCCAAGGAACAATACTCTCTCCAGGCTCAGGAAGCTTAACATCCATACTCACGCCAAAAGATTCTTTAGATAATCTTTCATTAGAAAGATTATCTAATATTTCTCTTTTAAACTGTTTTATCTTATCTATATCAGGCATATTGCAATCAAGTTCCTAGCTCATAAAAAGCTCTTTTTATACACTTCAAAACCTTCTGTATGAAGAACACTAAAACGATTTTCTAAATCTTCAGCAATTTTTAAACCCAAAACTTCCTTTGTAATCTCTGTCTGGGAATCTTTCAAAGTATTTAAAATTTTATCCCTATACTCAACAATACTTATAACCTTGTCAGCATTATATATAAGAGAATCTCTTTTAAAAACATCGTGAGACATATCTCCATCTTCAGAAACTTCTAAAACATTTCCATTGACTCCAATCATCAAATAATAATCAAAAATTTTAAAATAATTGCCAATTTCTAAAATTATTTTTTTTGTTTCAGGCCTTCCTTTTCTATACCTAGTAGCAGTAGGAAAAATAAGTATAATGTACCCACTATTTTTCTTTTCATAAATATACTTCATAGAATTAGCATTAAAAACACGCCTTTGCCTAGCATGCTCTAAACCAACCCCAACAAATGCGTGTGGTGGATAAACTAATATTGCATTGTATCCTAAAGAAAGAGTTTTAACAAATAAATTATCTCTGAAAAGCTTAACTCCAGCTATTGGAATAATATGATCTGCAATATCATGATAACCCATTTTGTAAAGTAAAAACTGAAAACAAGGAAAATCAAAATTACTATAATGCTCCATTAATATAATTGAAGACTTGCCCGATTTAGTCTTTTTATAAAGTTCTATAATATTTTGCATGCCAACAATGGTAGATCCACTCTCAAGAAGTCTCTCTATCATTCTATCTGCCAATCTTCTACTATTAGAATCCGCATTGCGATAAGATTTATCCAAATAATTAACATTTTCAACAGACTTAAATTGACTTATAAAGTCGCTTTCCATGTCTTTAAAATATTTATCAAAACTTTCATTTTGTACAAGCATAAAACCAGCACCCTTTAAATCATTACATGTTGCTGCTTAACCATTAGTTACATTATTTTATTTACTGCAGACAAACATCTATAAAACTAACAATAAATAACTAATATTAAACAAGCATACATTTTTGAAAACATTTCAAACCATTATACCTTATTTATTACACAAATTAAAGTAAAATTTTAGCTTGCAGCAATAGATAAAATAATACTAAAACCCATTTAAATTAGTAGACTTTTTTTATTGTAAGAATTAAAGTAAAATTTAAATATAATACAAATCAAAGTACTGGAGGCATACATCTTTATAAAATAAATATTCTTTATTAAAATTTATTAAAAAAGATTAATAAAGAATCAGCATAACAAATATATAAAAATATTGAAAAAGGAAAATCCCATGAAATACACAAAAATAGCCTTGATGCTAATCGCTTTCTCTTTAATAGCCTGCATTAATAATGCTAAAAAAGAAAAAATAGTTTTCAGAGTATCAAATTTAAGCGAGCCATCATCACTTGATCCTCAGCTCTCAACAGACCTTTACAGTAGCAATATTATTAAAAACCTATTCTTAGGCCTAGCAGTAAAAGATTCTCAAACTGGAAAATATAAGCCAGGACTTGCAAAAAGCTGGAATATTTCTGAAGATGGAACTATTTACACATTTAACCTAAGAGAAGATATAGTTTGGAGCGATGGAGTTGCCATTACTGCTGAGAATATAAAAAAATCATATCTGAGAATTTTAAATAAAAAAACAGCTGCATTGTATGCTAATTTAATAAAATCTACAATAAAAAACGCACAGGAATATTTTGATGAGACAGTATCTGAATCTGAGCTTGGCATAAAAGCTATTAACAGTAAAACCTTAGAAATAACACTAACATCTCCAAAGCCTTATTTTCCTGATATGCTAACAAACACAGCATACATACCAGTTCCAATGCATATTGTTGAAAAATATGGAGAAAATTGGACAAATCCTGAAAATATAGTTGTTAATGGTGCATACAAACTTAAAGAAAGATCAATTAACGATAAAATTGTAATAGAAAAAAATGACAAATATTATAATGTAAAAAATGTAGAAATTGACGAGGTAATATTTTACCCAATAGAAGGTAGCGTGGCTTATAATATGTACATAAACGGTGAAATCGATTTTCTACAGGGAGCAGAAAAAAATAATTTAGAAGAAATTAAAATAAGAGATGATTATTACTCTGGATTAAAAAATGGAATGGCATACATAGCGTTCAATACGACCATAAAGCCACTAGACAATTTAAAGGTTCGACAAGCCCTCTCACTTGCTATTGACAGAGAAACTTTAACCAAAATAGTTTTAAAAGGAAGTTCAGATCCAACAAGAAACCTAACTCCAAAATTTGATAATTATTCTTATGGAAAAAATTTAATACTATTTGATCCTGAGAATGCAAAAAAACTTTTAGCTGAAGCTGGATATCCGGATGGGAAAGGATTCCCCACATTAAAATATAAAATATCAGGAGGAAGGCCAATAACAGCAGAATTCTTACAAGAACAATTCAAAAAAATACTAAACATTAACTTAGAAATCGAGAATGAAGAATGGACAACATTTTTAGGAAGCAGAAGAACTGGAAATTACCAAATGTCAAGTGTGGGATGGATAGGAGACTATTTTGATCCTTTAACATTCTTAGACAGCCTATTTACAACAGAAAATCATTTTTTCGGAGCATACAAATATTCAAACAAAGAGTATGATGCTTTAATAAAAAAATCTAATTTAGAGTTTGATCCAATAAAAAGACAAGACATTTTAAGGCAAGCTGAAGAGATAATAGTAGAAAAAGATTTTCCTATGGCACCTTTATATATACCCAAATCCCATTACCTTTTCAGAAATGACAAATGGACAGGTTGGGCACCAAATATTGCAGAAAGCTATTTATATGAAGATATTAAAACTAAAAAATAATAAAGTTAAGTAAAATAAGTAATTTTAAAATTAAGATTTAAAATTAATATCTGCGGAAGGGTAATTATGAAATTAAGGTTAAATTTTAAAGCAAACTTTAAAATGGAGGTATAAAAAATTATGAAATTACAAAAGTCATTATTTTTAATAGTATTTTTTCTAGCTTTTCTTTGTTGTAATAACGAGAAAAAAAAAGAAGGAGTATCATTTAAAATAAGCTTAGGAGCAGAACCAAGCAGTCTTGACCCTCAATTAGCAGACGATAATGTTGCATCAAAAATGATAGACACAATGTTTAAAGGGCTTATTACAGGCGATCCTAACACAGGGGGAAACAAACCTGGACTTGCAAAAGATTGGAGCATTTCTTCTGACGGAACAGTTTATACATTTAATCTAAGAGAAAAAATCACCTGGAGTGATGGAGTTGCAATCACTGCAGAAGGAATTAGAAAATCTTATCTTAGAATTTTAAACAAAGAAACTGGCTCAAATTATGTTGAGATGGTTAAATCAACAATTAAAAATGGTCAAAAATATTTTGATGGAGAAGTGCCCGACTCCGAACTTGGAATTAAGGCAATTGACGAAAAAACATTAGAAATAACACTAGAATCGCCAAAGCCTTATTTTATTGACATGTTAGTACACCAATCATTTATTCCAATACCAATTCATGTTACCGAAAAGTATGGACACAGCTGGACAAACCCTGAAAACATGGTTACAAGCGGTCCTTTTAAATTAAAAGAAAGAATTCCTAACGAAAAATATGTCTTTGAAAAAAATGATAAATACTACAACTCAAATGAAGTAGAAGTAGAAGAGATTGCATTTTATACAACAAATGACAGCTCAACAGCATATAAAATGTATGAAAATGAAGAACTAGACGCAATCTTTGGATCCATACCGCCCGATTTAATCAAAGATCTAAAATTAAGAAGCGACTATTACTCATCAGCTGTTAATGCCATATACTTTTACGCATTTAACACGCACATTAAACCGCTTGATAACGTTAAAATTAGAAAAGCCTTAACTCTTGCTATTGACAGAGAAACACTTACATATAAAGTTCTTGACAACGGAACTACCCCTACAAGAAGAGCAACTCCCAACTTTAGCTCATATTCTTATGCAAAAAATTTAGAATTATTTAATCCTGAAATTGCAAAAACCCTTCTAGATGAAGCTGGGTATCCTAATGGCAATGGATTTCCAACTTTAAAATTAAAATATAATACAAACGAAGCAAATAAAAAAATTTGTGAATTTATCCAAAACCAATGGAAAAAAAATTTAAATATTAATGTAGAACTTGAAAACGAAGAATGGACAACTTACTTAAACACTAAAGCAAATGGAAATTACGAAATAGCAAGAGCGGGATGGATAGGGGATTATGCTGATCCTTCGACATTTTTAAAAATATTCACACAAGGATACACACAATTCTCATCTCACAATTACTCAAACCCAGAATACAACGAACTTATTAATAAATCCGATCTTGAACTTAATCCGATAAAAAGACAAGACATCCTAAGGCAGGCAGAAGAGATAATTATTGAAAAAGATTTTCCAATAGCCCCAATATACATATATGGAAATAGTTACCTTTTCAGAAATGACAAATGGACAGGATGGAATACCAATATTTTAGAAAGATTTGATTTGTCTCAACTAAAATTAAAAAATAAATAATTTAATATTTAATTTAATCAAATAAAAATCGTCTATTAATTTATTTTTTATAGACGATTTTTATTGACTTTCTCATAAAAAAAAGATAGCTTGAAATTTATAAATAATTTTAATTTGGGGAAAGGTTAAAATGAAATTTGATAAAACTAAAAAAATTGGTAAAAAATTTAAAATAGTAACACTACTTATGCTTGCCGTGTCTTTAATTACATGCAATAATGATTCAGAAAAAGAAAAATTAGCATTTAAAGTGTACATAGGGGGAGCACCTTCATCGCTTGATCCACATTTGGTAGATGAGACAATTGGAGCAAGAATTTTAGAACAAATATTTTCAGGACTTTTAACACTGAATACCAAAACAGGAAAGCTAAAGCCTGGACTTGCCAAAAATTGGAAAGTCTCAAAAGATAAAAAAACATATCAATTTTACCTAAGAGACAACCTTGTTTGGAGCGATGGCGTTGAAATTACTGCTGAAGGCATAAGAAAATCTTTTTTAAGAATTTTAAATAAAACAACAGGATCTACACATGTTGACATGGTTAAATCAATAATAAAAAATGGACAAGAATATTTTGATGGAAAAGTATCTGATTCTGAACTTGGAATTAAAGCAATTGATAACAAAACATTGGAAATATTACTTACATCTCCAAAGCCCTATTTTCTTGAATTACTTCTACATTACACATTCATGCCAGTACCTATTCATGTTATTGAAAAATATAAGGGAAATTGGACAAACCCTGAAAACATGGTTACTAGCGGTCCTTTTAAATTAAAAAAAAGATTGCCTAATGAAAAAATTATCTTTGAAAAAAATGAACGCTATTATAATGCAAAAGAAGTAGAGCTTGATGAGCTTGTCTACATTACGTCTGACAATGATCTGACTGTATATAATATGTACAAAAACAACGAAATTGATGCTATTTTTAACAGCATCCCGCCGGACATTGTAAATGAAATAAAACTACAAAATGACTATTATCAACACAAAAGTAATGCAATTTATTTATACTCGTTTAATACAAAAATAAAACCCCTTAATGATGTTAAAGTTAGAGAAGCTTTAACATTAGCTATTGACAGAGAAACTTTAACTTACAAAGTGCTAAATGATGGTACAGTTCCTACAAGAGAAATAACCCCTAATCTTGAAAATTACAATTACGGTAAAAAATTAGCTTTATTTGATCCTGAAAAATCCAAAAGGCTTTTAGCAAAAGCTGGATATCCCAATGGAAAAGGATTTCCAATGCTAACGCTAAAATATAATACAAACGAAACTCATAAAAAAATTGCTGCATTTATTCAAAACCAATGGAAAAAAATTTTAAATATAAATCTTATGCTTACTAACGAAAATTGGCCTGTTCTTACCAACAGCAGAAATACAGGCAATTTTGAAATAATAAGAATTGGGCGAATTGGGGAATATTTAGACCCACACACATACTTTACTATATTCACAAGCGAAAATTCACAACTTGCATCGTACGGATATTCAAACCTAGAATTTGACAAACTCATCAGAGAATCAGATCTTGAAAAAGATCCTATAAAAAGAAAACAACTACTCAGAAAAGCAGAGTCAATAATAATTGAAAAAGATTTTCCTGCCGCACCAATATACATATATTCTGGGCACTATCTTTTTAGAAACGATAAATGGACTGGATGGAGTCCTAATGTATCAGAAGTTTATTATCTTTCTGAATTAAAACCAATTAAAAATGAAAACCGCAATTAATTAATTCTTAAAAGGGCTTAATATAAATTAAAAACAATATTTAAGTCTAATATAAAAGCAAAGCTGAATAAATCTCAATATAAAAGCTTTGCTTAAAGCAAAAATACATAAATAATGTGTAAGATTCTACGATAATTTCACCTAGAATCTTACACAAAAAAATTCTTCTCAAATCAAGATAATAAAATTTTAAACAAAAAATTTAAAACAAAAAATACATTTTATTAAAAATTGAATTATTAATTATAATACAAACAACCTCCTATTCTATCAAAAATTATCAATTATAGCTTGAAAAACAATAAAGACTATATGATATAATTGACTAATATATAAGTTATCAATATCTATTTACAAAGGATCAAAAATGTTAAAGTTTACTTTAAAAAAAATAATAGGAATGATACCAACTTTAATAGTAATAATTTTTTTATGCTTTTTTGTAATGAGAATGGCTCCCGGAAGTCCATTTGACTCTGAAAAACCCATTGATCCTCAAGTAAAAGCAAGATTGATGGAAAAATATCATCTTGACAAACCTTTTTATATTCAAGCCTTTTATTATATTTCAAACGCACTCAAAGGAGATTTGGGACCTTCTTTGAAAAAGAAAGACCTTACAGTTAATCAATACATAAAATTAGGATTTCCAAAATCACTTACACTAGGAGTAATATCCCTTATTATATCACTATCAATAGGAATACCAATAGGCATATTGGCTGCTATTTATAAAAATACTTATGTGGATTATATAATAACATCAATAGCAATATTGGGGATTTCCATACCATTATTTGTAATAGGACCAATTTTACAATACTTTTTTGCAATTAAATGGGGCTTACTTTACACCTCCGGATGGATTACAGAAAGAGGAGGATTTTCAAATTTAATTCTACCAATAATAACTCTTAGCATGCCTAATATAGCTATTTTTGCAAGAATAATCAGAGGATCGATGCTAGAAATAATACAGAGTGACTTTATAAGAACTGCACGTGCAAAAGGACTAAGCTTTAAAAAGATAGTCATAAAGCACATGTTAAGAGGAGCAATGCTGCCTATAGTAAGCTATATAGGTCCAGCATTTGCTGCCATAATCTCTGGAAGCGTAGTTATTGAAAAAATATTTAGAATTGCTGGAATGGGAATGTTTATAACAGAATCTGCACTAAACAGAGATTACCCAGTATTAATGGGAGGGCTGTTAGTATATTCAATAATACTGCTTATTTCTATATTAATATCAGACATTATATATAAAATGTTAGATCCAAGAATATAAGGGGAAATCAAAATGAATAGCTTTGAAAAACAAAATGAGAAAAACAACTCTAAACTCAAAAGAAGAGCTTGGTCAAGATTTAAAGAAAATAAACTGGCATTTGGCAGTCTTTTTGTAATTGGATTTTATATCTCAATTGCCATTCTACAACCAATATTGCCAATATATAAATACCATACTCAAATAGTAGAACATTCTGATTTGCCACCATCTTTCCAGGCTGCTGGAGAACTCTGGTACAATAAAGAAAAAAAATTTATTGAAAAATTAGCAAAAAAAGAAAAAAGAGAAATAAATGAAGTCGAGCTAAAAAAACTCGAAGACATAAAAAGAAAAATAGAAAATGAAGTTCAAATAATAGATAAAAGGGAGGCAAAAATACATAAAAGAGTATATTTGCTTGGTACAGACAATCTTGGAAGAGACTTGCTTGCAAGATTAATACAGGGCAGTCAAATTTCTCTTTCTATAGGATTTATTGGAGCTTTTTTGTCTATGATAATAGGAACTATTCTTGGATCAATAGCAGGATTTTTTGGGGGATTGACTGACAAAATAATAACTAAAACAATTGAAATTCTTTATGCATTGCCCTATTTACTTATTGTAATAATATTAATGGCAATAATGGAAAGAAGCATAATAGGATTATTCATAGCACTTGCATTTGTATCGTGGTTAACAGTAGCTCGAGTTGTACGAGGTCAAGTACAATCACTATCAAGTTCAGAATTTATACAAGCAGCCAAAACCTTTGGTGCGACAAATCAAAGAATAATATTGAAGCACTTAATCCCTAATAGCATTGGAATGATAGTTATATTCACAACAATAAGAGTTCCAAGCTTTATTATAGCTGAAGCATTTTTATCCTTTTTGGGACTTGGAATTTCAGCTCCAATGACAAGCTGGGGAGAACTAGTGCAAAATGGAATTGCTACATTTGTTGAATATCCATGGAAAGTTTTTATTCCGGCTATAGTTATGACAATATTTTTATTATTTATGAACTTTTTAGGTGACGGATTAAGAGATGCATTTGATCCAAAAGATAGCATCTAAGGAAAAATTGAATGGAAAAAGAAAATATATTGGAAATAAAAAATTTAACAGTTGAATTTAGACTAAAACATACAACAATTCATCCCGTAAGCAATGTTAACCTATCTGTAAAAAGAGGAGAAATTAGAGCCATTGTTGGAGAATCTGGAAGTGGAAAATCCGTAACAAGCATGGCTATTTTAAAATTATTGCCAGAACTTACAACAGTATATAAAAGTGGAGAAATATTATTTGAAAATCAAGATCTGCTAAAACTTAGCGAAAAAGAACTTTTAAAAATTAGAGGTAATAAAATATCAATGATATTTCAAGATCCAATGACTTCATTAAACCCATTTTTAAGGATATCAACTCAACTTGAAGAAACAATAATTTTACACCAAGGATTAGGGAAAAAAGAAGCCAAAGAAAAAGCAATAGAAATGCTAAAAACTGTTGGTGTTGTAAACGCAGAAGAGAGAATAAAACATTTTCCACATCAATTTTCAGGAGGAATGAGACAAAGAGTTATGATTGCCATGGCACTTAGCTGCCATCCATCCTTACTAATAGCAGATGAACCGACAACAGCCCTTGATGTTACAATCCAAGAGCAAATATTATTATTAATCAAAAACCTATCTAAAAAATTCAATACTTCTACCATATTTATAACTCATGATCTTGCAGTTGTTGCTGAAATTTGTGATACAGTATCAGTCATGTATCAAGGAAAAATTGTAGAAGAAGGAACAGTAGAGGAAATATTTAACAATCCTAAACACCCTTACACTATTGGGCTTTTAAAATCAATTCTTACACTAGAACAAGATCCAAATAAAAAGCTTTATTCAATAAAAGAAAACCCTATCAAGATCACAAAAACCAGTGCCGAGGAGTTTTAAATGAGAAATAAAAAAGAAATAATTCTTAAAGTAGAAAACTTAATGCAAACATTCACAACGGGAGAAGATTTTTTATTTTGGAAAAATAAACAAAAAGTAAATGCAGTAAACAATATTAGCTTTGAAGTTGAAAAAAACAAAACTTTAGGACTAGTAGGAGAATCTGGTTGCGGCAAATCTACTACTCTTCGCTCAATAATGCAACTTTACACGCCAACTTCTGGAGGCATCTATTTTAACGGGAAAAACATAACTAAACTCTCAAAAAAAGAACTCTTAAAAACAAAAAAAGATATGCAAATGGTATTTCAAGATCCTCATACTTCACTTGATCCAAGAATGACAATAAAAGAAATAATAGCAGAACCGCTAGAAATATACAATGAAAACAAAATTCTTCCAAAAACAAAACAAGAAATAGAACAAAGGGTAAATGAACTAACAGATATTGTTGGATTACATAAAAGCATGTTAACCAGATATCCTCATGAATTTTCAGGAGGTCAAAGACAAAGAATAGGAATTGCTAGAGCACTAGCTTTAAATCCTAAGCTTTTGCTTTTAGACGAAGCCGTTTCTGCACTTGATGTATCAATCAGAGCTCAAATTTTAAATCTACTAAAAAATCTGCAAAAAGAATTCAATTTGTCTTATTTATTCATTTCTCATGATCTTGCTGTAGTAAAATATATGAGTGATAAAATTGCTGTAATGTACCTTGGAGTTATCCTAGAACTTGCACCTAGAGAAACGCTATTTTCAAACCCAATTCATCCATATACTAAAATGCTAATAGCATCAATTCCTGAAATCAACCCCGAAAAAAGAAAAAATAAAAATATAAAACTAGACGAACAAACTTTAGCAAATATTAGAAAAATTCATTTATCAACCCAAGTACACCCAAAACTTGAAGAAGTAGAAAAAGATCACTTTGTATCTAAATACCTTTTTGATGAGATGAACAAATAAATAATTTAAAAACTTATTTATGGTCAAAATAGGAGACTTCAAAATCTATTTTATTGTCAATTCCCTCAACAAAGTATAAATTAATTCTATTAACATTATTTTTATCTATTACCTTGTTACCAGAATCAATAAAATAATAATAAATTCTATCCTTGGGTAAATTTTTAAGCTTAATAGTATAAATTCCCTTATTATCCTCTTTTTCAATAAGCCTATTTAAAAAAGGATTAAAATTATTAAAACTACCAGCTATTGTAACTATTTGCCCAGGACGACCTATATAAAAAATTTCAATTTCATTATTATCATATGATTGTATTGGATTTCTCAAAGAAATATAGCTAGACTTCTCTTTAGCAACCTCAATTTTAGAAAATGGGATTAAATCCTCATTATAAACCACATTTTTATTATACTCATCATTAGTCCACACACCGTCTACAATAAGCCTATATTTTATATTGCTTGTACCATGAGGAATATTAACTTTAACAAAAAAAACTCCATGCTCATTTTTTTTGAATAGATATTTCTTAGAATACTGGTCAAAGTCAAAGGCAGCAAAAATTTTTCTAATTTCTTTATTGGGAGGATAAAACAACAATATACGATTGGAGTCAACCATAGGTTCAAGATTGTCTTTTCTTGTTGAAACTTCTAGAAATTCATTTAAACTTAAATCAAAATCACAAATTAAATAATCATCTGAAAAAAGATTGTTAACACATAAAGATAAAAAAAACAATAAACACAAACACCTTTCTTTCATAAATTATACACAAAGCTCATAATAATAATTCTTTTGGTAAAATACTACACATTTAGACTTTTTAACATTATACTAAAAACATACATTAAAGTAAATAATACGAGGAGTACAAAAATGGGTTTTCATATTTATGAAATCAAAGCCAGACAAATTATTGATTCTAGAGGGAATCCAACAGTTGAAGCTGATGTCATTTTAGAAGATGGAACTTACGGAAGAGCTGCCGTACCATCAGGTGCATCAACAGGAATCAACGAAGCTGTTGAACTTAGAGATGGCGATAAGTCTGTATATATGGGAAAAGGAGTTTTAAAAGCAGTCGAAAATATAAAAAACATAATTGCCCCAGAACTTGAAGGCATGAGCGCCTTAAATCAGGTTGCAATCGACAGAAAAATGCTTGAACTTGATGGCACCCCTACAAAAGAAAAGCTTGGCGCTAATGCAATCTTAGCAGTTTCAATGGCTACAGCTAAAGCTGCTGCAAAGTACCTTGGACTTAAACTTTATCAATATCTTGGGGCGTACAAAGCCAACATTTTGCCTACCCCTATGTGTAATATTATTAATGGCGGCGCACACTCTGATAACTCTGTTGACTTTCAGGAGTTCATGATAATGCCAATAGGAGCAAAAACATTCAGCGAAGCAATAAGAATGGCAGCAGAAGTTTTTCATACGCTAAAGGGCATTCTAAGTTGTAAAGGGTATGCAACTTCTGTTGGAGATGAAGGAGGATTTGCTCCAAATTTAAAATCAAATGAAGAAGCTTGTGAGGTGATTATAGAGGCAATAAAGAAGGCAGGATATGAGCCTGGAAAAGACATTGCAATAGCCCTTGATCCAGCAACATCTGAGCTTTACGATCCAAAAACAAAAAAATATGTACTTAAATGGTCAACAAAAGAAGAACTTACTTCCGAACAAATGGTTGAATATTGGGCAAAGTGGGTAGAAAAATATCCAATTATTTCAATTGAAGATGGCATGGCAGAAGAAGATTGGGATGGATGGAAAAAACTTACAGACAAAATTGGGAACAAAATACAACTTGTTGGGGACGATTTGTTTGTAACAAATACCTCATTTCTTAAAAAAGGAATTGAAATGAAGGTTGCTAATTCAATTCTTATTAAGGTTAATCAAATTGGAACACTAACAGAAACATTTGAAGCTGTAGAAATGGCCAAAAAAGCAGGATACACAGCAATAGTCTCCCACAGATCAGGAGAAACAGAAGATACAACAATAGCTGATCTTGTAGTAGCTCTTGGAACAGGACAAATCAAAACTGGCTCACTCTCAAGAACAGACAGAATAGCAAAATACAATCAGCTTATACGAATAGAAGAAGAATTGGAAACAACTGCTGAATACCACGGCAAAAACGTCTTTTATTCTATTAAACAAAATTAAAAAAATCCCTTCAAAAGGGATTTTTTTAATTAAATAAAAATGTAAAATGTATAAAAAAGTAAAATTATCTTTTGGAAAATTGAAAACTTTTTCGTGCTTTTTTCTGTCCAAATTTTTTACGTTCAACCTTCCTTGAATCTCTTGTTAAAAACCCATTAGATCTCAAAATCATCTTATTAGATTCATCTAGTTCAAAAAGAGCCCTTGAGATACCATGCCTTATTGCCCCTGATTGACCTGAAATTCCTCCCCCATAAACATTAATATAAAGATCATATTTACCAAGTGTATTTGTCAAAACCAAAGGCGATAGCGCCATTGTTCTTAAATTTTCAAGTTGGATGTAAGAGTCAAAGTCTCTATTATTTACTTTGATATTGCCACTACCCTCTCTAATATAAACTCTAGCAACAGAAGATTTCCTCCTACCAGTTCCCATTGATAAATTAATATTGCTAAAATTTGATTTTTTCATTTTACCCCTCTTAAATTAGCTTCCAGCTTTATAGGATTTTGAGCTTGAAGAGTATGCTCTGAACCAGGAAAGACTTTTAAATTTCTAAAAAGATCCCGCCCCAAAGGCCCTTTTGGCAACATCCCCTTAATAGCAATCTCAAGAGGCGCACAAGGCTTTCTCTCTGACAATGTTCTAAAAGTGTCAGAATAAAGACCCCCTGGATATCTTGAATGTCTATAATAAAGTTTTTGTTGATATTTTTTCCCCGTCAGCCTAACTTTAGAAGCATTAATAATAATAACATTGTCACCTAAATCTTGATGGGGAGTATAATAAGCTTTATGTTTACCTCTTAAAATTTTAACAACATCCACAGCAACTTTACCTAAAATTCTATCTGCTGCATCAATTACATACCATTTTTTTTCAACAGTCTTTGGCTTGATCCAAATCGTAACATTATTCGTTATTTTATTCATAATAGCGCATTACCCTTACTATAATTTTATGCATAAATCTCATTCATTGTATTATTTGTAAGGCTCACTGTCAAGTCTGTCAATAAACTTATTTTTAAGAGCAAAGCAAATTTTTTTGAAATTATCCAGATCTCCTTTAGAAAACTTCAAGGGAACAATAGAGGGAATACTAAAATTTGGACTAATTAAATAACCAAATTTTAGAAATTCATTAAAAATTTCAACATGATAACAAGCATCATAAAGAGGAAACATATACCTATCAGTTACTCTAAATAAAGATGTGGCAAAAGAATTAAAATCAACATCGATATTTTTTCTATAAAATAAAAGTTTGCTTAATGTATGTCTAGCTAAAGATAAAGTTACAGCATCAAAATTATCTTTAAATTCTATTTTTCTGGAAAGATTATCCATAACAACAATACTAACAGACATAAAATCGGGCAAAGGAATGTTGAAAATCATAGGATATTTAATGTTACTAAATCCTACTTTAAACTCATATATTCCCTCTTCTTTTTCCCAAGGCATAAAAAATTTATTCTTACCAGTTAAAGATAATAAAAATTCTTTTGCATCTTTTTCTAGCTTAAAAATATAAACAGACCCAGCCTCTTTAAAAAAAGTAAATACCAAATTGACAAACTGATTTTTAAAAACAGAAGGATAAGGAGATATCAAGCCCCTTGACACAGTTTGCTTAAAAAGGCGATTTAAACCTTGAGCCCTATAACCTAAAAAATTCTTTCCACCATTTAAATATAAATCCAAATATCTCTTACCGTGAATATCATAAAGATAAAAAAATCTTGCCCTTTTAATTACTGGCAAGTTGTCTATTAAGGACAAATTATGCATTTGATAAACTTTCTAAAAGAATTTCATTTGCAAGTATAGGATTAATCTTTCCTGAAGATTTTTTCATTATTTGCCCCATCATAAATTTGATAGCATGATCTTTGCCCTTTTTGTAAAGTTCAATTGATTTAGGATTTTCATCTAAAACTTCAAGCACAATCTGCTTGATAAAAAACTTATCACTTATTTGTTCTAATTGATTTTCGTTTATAACAACAGAAGCAGAAACTCCTCTAGCCATCATATCTGAAAACACCCTTTTTGCCATTTTACCACTTATTTTGCCAGAAACAATAAATTCAACAAGCTCTGTAATATGGCTTGGGGGCAAATTAAATTCAAGAACACTAATTCCTTTGTCATTAAGAACGCCTAAAACTTCGGACAATATCCAATTGGCTACTTTTTTAGGATCGCTTGAATTAATAACAGCCTCTTCAAAATATCTAAGCAGGTGCTTATCTGCTGTTAAAGTAATAACATCAAAATCGCTTAGCCCATATTGGTCTTTAAGCCTAACTCTTGCATCAAATGGAAGTTCAATTAACTTTAAATTTTTAATATTATCAATATAAGAATCATCAATCTCTATTAAAGGCAAATCAGGTTCTTGAAAATAACGATAATCAGATACTGTCTCTTTGTTTCTTTGAATCACTGTTATCCCACTCTTATCATCAAATCCTCTAGTATGCTTACCGCAACTATTAAGAGTCTTCCTAAATTGAACCCATTCCTGTTGCTGTCTTAATTCTTCATATTCAATGGCAGCTTTAATAGATTTAAAAGAATTTAAATTCTTTATTTCAGCTATAGGAGTTTTATACTCAACACTACTCTCTTTAACAATCAAATTAACATTTACATCACATCTAAAAGAACCATTCTCCATATTGCATTCGGACAAATCAAGATACCTAAAAATTTCTCTTAAAGAACTTAAAAAAGCAACTGCCTCATCCCCACTACTAATATCTGGAGCAGAAACAATCTCAAGCAAAGGAGCACCCGAACGATTAAAATCAATATAACTTTGATTTTCACTATCTAACAAATGCAGACTCTTACCAGAATCTTCTTCCATATGAATTCTAATAATGTTAATTTTTTTAGACCCAGAAGAGGTTTCAATTAATAAGCTTCCCCCCTCACAAATCGGCTTATCATTTTGCGAGATTTGATATCCTTTTGGCAAATCTGGATAATAATAATGTTTTCTATCAAATTTAACAACATTTCTAATCTTTGAATTTGTGGCATGCCCTGCTAAAATTGCACTATTAATAAGCTCTACATTCACACTTGGCAATGAACCAGGCAACCCAAGGCAAATTGGACAAACACGAGAATTGGGAACTCCTCCAAACTCATTCTTGCATCCACAAAAAGCCTTTGTTTTTAAGCCTAACTGAATATGAATTTCTAATCCAATAACTAATTTATATTCCATTAAATCCTAATTCCCTAATCAAATTTTTTGAAAAACTTAAAAGTTCAAAATCTTTCTTGTTGCGCCCAATAATTTGCATTCCTATTGACAATCCTTCTTCATCCTTAGAATACGGAAGCGAAATAGCAGGAGCTCCAATAAGATTTGCAATCACAGTACAAATATCTGAATAATACATTTTAACAGGATCATCAAAATCCAAACCAACTCTAAAAGGTTTAACAAAACTTGTTGGGGTAATAATAAAATCATAGTTTTCAAAAAGATTATTAAACTTAGGAATAATCAAATTTTGAAGAATTTCACAAGCTTTTGAATAATATTTAACATCATATCCTTTTGATAATAAATAATTTCCAAGAACAATTCGCCTTTTAACTTCTTCTGACAAGAAATTGCTCCTATGTTTAAAATAAAAATCATTAAGATTTAAGCTTTCTGACATTCTCTTTCCATAACAAATTCCAGTATAACGAGCAAGATTGGAGGATGCTTCAACAGGAGAAATTGCATAATAAATTGATAAAATAAAATTAATCTCTTCTATTGAAACTTCTTTTATATTAATACCTTTTGACAAAAGATCTAATTTGAATTTGGCAAAACTACTTGCAACATTTTTATCCATTAGATCTTCGCTAAGTTCTTTAATTACAGCTAAATTTTTACCTTGCAACGACTCAATTTTTAAAGGATAAAAATCATCAAATATATCTACACTAGTAGAATCCATTTTATCAGCTCCACAAGTATGCTTTAAAATTAAAGCAATATCTTCAATAGAATGAGAAAAAAATCCTATTTGATCAAAAGACGAAGCATAAGATGCAAGCCCATAACGAGAAAGACCTCCATAAGAAGGCTTGAAGCCTAAAATTCCTGAAAAAGATGCAGGAAGCCTAACAGAGCCCCCAGTATCACTACCAAGCGAAAAAGGTGCTTGAAAAGCTGCAACTACAGCTGCAGAGCCCCCAGAACTACCACCTATAACATATTCTCTATTTAAAGGATTTAAAGTTGCACCATAATAAGAAAATTCACAGGTAGAACCCATGGCAAATTCATCCATATTGGTTCTACCAATTAAAATTGCCCCTTTATTCTTAAGTCTTTTAATCACAGTCGCATCATAAGGAGAAATATAGCCTTTTAAAATTTCAGAAGCACAAGTTAAAGATTTATCTTGAATTGAAATATTATCTTTAACTGCAATAAGCATACCAATTAAAGGCAAATCTTCTAATTCACAATTTCTTAAACAGTCGTCATACCTTTTTGCAATTTCCAAAGAATCATCAAAAAATTCAATATATCCATTAATATCTTTATTTAATTCATAATTACTTTTATAAGCAAGTAAAATATCATAAATTTTACATTTTTTAGTTAAAATTAATTCTTGAATTTTGGTTAAAGTTAAATTGCTTAAGTCCAATGCCTTATCCTTATTCCAATATTTTAGGAGATGAAAAATATCCATCTAAAAAAGAGTTACTAAGCTTTTTAATTGATTCAATAGGAAGAGAAAATCTTACTTTATCCTCACGCAATGTAGAAATCTTTTTCTTATTAGCATTAAAATTAATTTGAACTTCAAAATTTGAAATTTCATTAACTAACCTAATAACTTTCTCAAATTTCGAAATAAATTTATCTTCACTATCTCTACTAAGAGTCACCAAACTTAATTTTAAACTATTTTCTAAATGTATATCTTTCAAAACAAACCTCTAAACTTTGACAATTTTTTTAACATACTCAGGACTCAAAATAGCCTTCTTCCCATTTCTCAAACTAATTTTAACAAACTGCAGGTTGCTTTGGTACCAGCTATCAACAACTATTCCCTTTTCTCCATTATAAATTATATAGTCTCCAATATTAAATCTAATATCCCTTTTACTATCAATAAAAAAATTATTAAAATTCTCTTTTAAATACTCGGGAATAAAGATAATATCATAAGAGCTTTTGTCAATATCTTGGAAAAAAACGGAAGGCAAAGTGCCTTTATAAGAACCCCTAAAAGCTCGCCTTAAATTTAAGGTAATAATAAGCTCTGATTTAGCTCTTGTAATTGCAACATAAAAAAGCCTTCTCTCCTCTTCAAGTCTATCTTTTGTTAATTCTTCAATTTCAGCCGGTAAAAGACCTTTCTCAAGTCCAGAAATTATGACTCTATCAAATTCAAGCCCCTTAACACCATGAATTGAAGACAAAAGTATATTGGACTTAAAATCTCCAGAAATCAAAGGAGAAAGTGAAGAATTTTCTAAAAATATAGCAAGACCTTCAAATGTACCTGAATATTCAATTCCACTATTAATAAGTTCATCAATATTTCTTAATTTCTCGTCCTTATCAAATTTTTTATAATAATCTAAAAGACCAAACTTAATTACAACATTCTCAATAAAAGCAGATAAATTAATATAATTATCCTCAAAAAGTTTTTTACCCAACTCATCATAAACATTTAAAAACAACAAAAGAGACTCTTTGGATCTATTTTTAAGCGAACTCAAAACCTTTTTGCTCGCACAAAACAAATTAGAATTAACATCATCATCGTTTAAAGCACTAATTATTTTATCTATAGCAGTTTTTCCAATTCCCCTAGAAGGCTTGTTTATCATCCTTAAAAAAGCTATTTTATCTTTCTTGTTTATAAAAAGCCTAAGCAAACAAATAATATCCTTTATTTCCTCTCTATCATAAAATTTAATTGATCCTAAAACCTTGTATGGGATATTCTTCTTTAAAAAAGATGTTTCAAAATGAAAAGATTGAGAATTAAATCTATAAAGTATTGCTGTCTGAATATCATTGGGAATAAGCAAATTAGAAAAATATTCAGCCTCATCTGAAGTGCTTTGAAAAACTAAAAATTTCATCCTTTTATCAGAACTATTTTGAGTTGTTATTTGTTTTTCGTATCTATTTTTATTTTTTGAGATAACCTCATTTGCAATGCCCACTATATTTGAATTTGAGCGATAATTTTGCACTAAATAAAATTTAATAACATTATCGAAAGTTTTTTCAAATTCAAGAATATTTTCAATTCTGGCTCCTCTAAAAGAATATATCGACTGATCTTCATCTCCTACGACCATAAAATACATACCATCTAAATAAAGTTCTTTCAAAAATAAAAATTGCGAATAATTTGTATCTTGATATTCATCCACAAAAATAACTTTAAATCTAGATTGAATAAATTCTTTTAGAGATTTAGACTGCCTAAGCATTAAAATAGGCTTAATAATAAGATCTGAAAAATCAAAAGCATTATTTTTGGCTTTCTCTTCCTCATAAATTTTGATATACTCATGTTCCTTTTCTGTAAATTTAATAAATTTTTCTAAGAAAAAATTTTCTTTGTCTTTTAAAATCAAAGCTGCAATATGTTTCGCCATTTCAAGACTTGGAGCAAGAGCAATTTGTTTAACAAATTTAACAACATCATTAGTATCCCAAATTGTAAAATTTGAATCGTAATTTTTGTCAAAATCCTTATAGTAAGCTCTCAAAAGCCAAGATCCAAAAGAATGAAAAGTTTGAATATGAAGTTTTTTGTCAAATTTTAAAAGATCATTTACCCTATCATTCATTTCATTTGCAGCTTTGTTAGTAAAAGTTAAAGCCAAAATTTCATTAGGATCTATATTCATATGCTTGATTAAATACACAATTTTTGCAATTATAACTCTTGTTTTACCACTTCCAGGCCCCGCTAAAACAAGCATTGGATTTTTACTTTTACTAAAAACAATTTTTTCTTGAGAAGTATTTAAGCTAGAAAAAAATTTTTTTATTTTATCCATTACTAATAAACTTCAGAAACCTTAAGATCAAACCCTGAAGGTGTCTTCACCCAAAAGAATTGAACAGCAAAAATTTCTTTTCCCTGCTCTTTTAAAAAAGGAGTAATGTCTCTGTCATTAAGAATAATATTAACATCAGAAAGTCTTGAAAAAAATAGTATCAAAGATTTTTCAAAAGCTAAATTAATAGGAACGCCCTTGGATGCAAAAAAAGACTTGCCATGAAGATTATTTTCATCAGCATATCTAAAAAACGTATCATTTAAAAAATCTATTTTTAAATCAACATTTGAAAGTTTTTGAGAAGAATATAAGGTAAGATAATCGCTACTTGGTAATTTTTCAGTTCCCTTAACATCAAACTGCCAATTTAAAATATTAAATCTATTATCGATATTAGTTTCAGATACATATTTAACATTTAAAGCAAAAGACTCTAAACTTATATGAGCTATTTTCAACTTATCATAATAATAATTCTCATAAATAATTTTGACTCTAATATTATCATCAAGGTTTATCTCTTTGAACTCTCCTAAATTTAAAATATTTTTACTTTTTTTATACTCATCAACAATAACTAAATCGTCGCTAATAAACGATGCCCTATATTTTACAATATCATCGCCATATGCTAAAGATAAAAAATCTCCCTCTTTAAGAGAAACATTCCAAAAATTCTTTTTATCAAAAGAAACTTCATGAACATTTGAAATTATCTTTTCATCCTGACTAAGCTTGAAAAATTTTTTAAAATAAACTTCCACTTCTCTAAAATAAAAAAACACAAATAATAAAATAACGCCAACAATTCCTAACAGGATTTTTAACGTGCTTAAAGATTCTAAGCTAAAAAAAAACAATTTTTTGTCTGGGACTTTATTGTCAACTAAAAATCCTAAATTTGAAATTTTATCTTCAGATCTAATCCCAATATAACTATTGTTAAGTCTGTTTTTATAATCCTTAAAAAGTGTTGATATCAATCTAGAATCAATATCTAAATATTCGCTATAAGTTCTTAAAAATCCAACAGCCAAAACTTCGTTTGGGAAAATTTCAATATTAGAATCCTCAAGAGCTTTAAGATACTTAACAGAAATTTTAATATCATCAGCTACCATTTCAAGAGTCAAATTTTTACCATTTCTAACTTTTCTCAAATAACTCCCAAATTTAATAAAATCATTTTCTTCCATAGATTTAAACCTTAATTTTTTTTAATATCATATAAAAAATTATCTACTTTATTTGAAGACTTTGGGGGATCATATTTAAATTTGCTATCAAGAATTCCAACATTAAACTTCACGGCGGTTAAATCAATAACTATTTCGCGCCCACCACTAGTAGGAAAAGCAGTAATTCTTCTAATTATTCCATCCGGAGCAAAAGCAATAATAAAAGAATTAATAGTAGCAGCCCCCTTGTAAAGCTTTCTAGAAAAGGTTAATTTAATATATTTTCCAGGCTCAGATGAATCTAAATCTTCTAGATTTGGAGAATTCGTATAAGACACACTGTACTCACTATTTAAAACTCTCATAAGCCCCCCCCCGCTACTACCTTTTACTAATTGCTGATTAAAAGAGGTCCCAAGAGACGGAACATAAACTGTCAAAAATTCACCATCGCTTACAAAAACTTGATTATTTGAATCTAGATTAATAATAAACTTGTCTGGAAACTTATAAAGCAAAACACCTGTTTGCTTTAATCCCTTTAAAGTGAAATTAATTGTTGCTTGCATATCCTCTATATTTTGATATTTAGCATAAATTCCTTCAAAATATTGATTTGCAGATATTTGAGTAAACGCAGCAACAGGATACAAAACTAATAAAAGCATTATTTTTATCATTCTATGAACTCTTATTATTATTAAGCTTAAGTTATTAACAAAACTACATCTAACTATTTATTGTCAATAAACTTTATTTCCATAATACTACATATCCTGGAAATAAACTATTATTAATAGTAATAGTTTAATACATAAAATAAAAATTTAAAGTTTGGGTATAAACACCTTTAAAGAATTAGGATTTGATAACAATGTCTTTGAATTACGTTGAAATAAATACTTTGATTAAAGAAATTCCTCTCGCAAACTCTTTAATAAAAAAAATAATACAACCGGATTACAAAAGTTTGATTTTAGAGATTTACAATAAAATTGACAATAAAAAATTTAAAATACTAATCTCTTTAAATCCAAACACTACCAGATTCCATGTAACAAAAAAAAAATTAAAAAAGAATACTTTAAAATTAAGATTTTCTGACTTCTTAAAATCAAAAATTCAAAATGGTAAAATTATAAAAGCTTTCCAAATGAAAAATGAAAGAATCATTTCTATTGAGATTTTAAAAAAGGAAATAATTATCTTATTTATCAAATTGTGGCCATCTTCTCCAAATATAATAGCTACAAACTCAAACTTGAAAATACTAGATGCATATTACAGAAGGCCAAAAATAAAAGAAATAACAGGTGAAATCTTTTTTAAAGCCAAAGAAATACATGAAAACAATAAAATGTCTGATAAAAAAATCATGTATCTAAAAGAAGAATATAATAATACCAGCTATACATCTTATTCTGAATTTCTTGAAAATTACTACGAATCGCTTAGTAATCAAATTAAAAAAACTAATATAAAAGAATTGCTTATTGAAAAATATAAAAAAGAGTTAATTGTTTTAGAAAAAAGAATAGACTCTTTAAAACAACAAATTAAACTGATTGAAAATATCGAAAACGAAAAGGAAAAAGGCGAGTTGATTTTATTAAATATTAATAAAATACAAAAAGGGATCAAAGAAATAAACCTCTTAAATTACAAAGAGGAAAAAATAAAAATATCCTTAAACCAATCATTATCACCAAAAGAAAATGCCTTGCAATATTTTAAAGCATATAAAAAGGGTAAAAATTCTTTTAAAACTATACAAAATCAATTAAAAGACAATCTAGATAAATTTAATTTAATCCAATCAAAAATAAACATGTTAAAAGTCGAAAATTTCATTCCAGAAGAAGAATATAATCAAGAAGAAACTGCTATTAAAGAAAAAGAAAAAACGCCAAAAATAGGCTTACATTTTGCCTCTTGTGGATTTGAAATCATTGTTGGAAGAAACGCAAAAGAAAACGATGAACTTTTAAGACATTGCGTTAAAGGAAATGACTATTGGCTTCATACAAGAGATTATCCGGGAGCTTATGTTTTTATTAAAAGTCAAAAAAATAAAACTCCCTGCCTTGATGTCCTTTTGGCTGCTGGCAATTTATGCGTATTTTACACAAAATTAGCAAAAAAATCGGGAAAAGCAGATCTTTACTACACTCAAGTTAAAAATTTAAGAAAAGTTAAAAACAAAAAGCTAGGCCTTGTAATTCCAAAAGCAGAAAAGAATTTACATATTAAGCTAGATGAAAATCTAATAAAAAAATTAAAAAATCAAGTCTAAGAACTAATTATAAAAAAGTAAAGTTTTGATTTTTTTACAAAATATTGTTATTCAAAGACAAAAAGCATAAACTTTATAAAAGTGGAGGAAGAACTTTATGATTTCAAAGTTAACAAAAATTGTGGCAACAATATCTGATCTTAGATGCGAACCAGAACATATAAAAGATTTATACGATGCAGGAGTAAATGTTATAAGGCTAAATACTGCTCATCAATCACACGAAGATACAATAAAAGTAATAGAGAATGTTAGAAAAATTTCAAATAAAATAGCCCTAATGATTGATACAAAAGGGCCAGAAGTTAGAACAGCAAATATTGAAAATCCTATTATTGTAAAAACTGGAGACAAAGTAATTATCTCAACTTCGCCTATTAATGAGCCTAACAACTTTCAAACCAATTATGATGGATTTGTTAAAGAAGTGCCCGAAGGATCTAAAGTGTTAATTGATGACGGCGAGCTTGAAATGACCGTTGTTAACAAACTGCCTGACCGATTAATTTGTGAAATTAAAAACGATGGTCAAATTAAAAATAAAAAATCAATCAACACTCCAGGAATTTCTCTTAAACTACAATCAGTAACCGAAAAAGACAAAGGTTTTATTGAGCTTGCAGCAAAATATAATATTGATTTTATTGCCCATTCGTTTGTAAGACATTCCAAAGACGTTCAAGATGTTCAAAAAATTTTAAATGCTGCTGGAAATCCTGATGTAAAAATTATATCCAAAATAGAAAATCAAGAAGGAATTGACAATATTGAAGAAATTGCAAAAGCCTCTTACGGAATAATGGTTGCAAGAGGAGATATGGGAGTTGAAATTCCTGCAGAAGATGTACCCATTGCTCAACTTAAAATAACACAAACCTGCATACAATATGGAATACCCGTGATTACAGCAACTCAAATGCTTCATACAATGATTGAAAACCCAAGACCTACTAGAGCAGAAGTATCTGACATAGCTAACGCTATTTTAAACGGCACAGATGCAATTATGTTATCCGGAGAAACCGCATACGGGAAATATCCAATTGAAGCTGTAAAAATGATGACAAGCATTGCTAAAAAAGTTGAAAAACACAGAAAAAGGACTCTATATAAAGATGAACTTTTTTGCGATAAAAGCATTACAAGAAACTATATTATCAAATGTGCAATCGATGCCACAAAATTTATGGACGTAAAAGCAATTATTGTGGATTCTCTGAAAGGCAAAACAGCAAGAATAATGGCAACTTACAGAGCAAGTGTTCCATTATTCATTACAACAAATAGCGAGAGACTGGCAAGAGAATTAGCATTATCTTATGGGGTTTATTCTAATCTTGTAGACAATAATTTTAAAAGAACTACCGAATTTGTAGTAACTTCTCTTGAAATGTTAAAAGAACAAGGTATTGTTAATGATAAAGACACTGTAATAATTATTTCTGGCAACCCAAATAGAAATATTGAAAAAGGAACAGAATTTATGGAAATAAACACAGTAGAAGATGCAATCAAAGGACGAAATATATAAAACAAGTTAGAAATTCCTTGGTTGAAAACATATTTTATTCAAATAATACAAACAGCTTATCATTTAAGCTAAAAGAAAAAAAAACTCACAAAGCCATCCTAACAAGTTATGGAAGCTATGAGTTTTTTTTAAAAAATGAATGTCTATTTAAAAAAATAATATCAAATCAAACCAATAATGTATTTATAATTTCTGAAGCAAAAAGCAATTTTTTAATTAATATATCCAATCATCATGTGTGGAGAATTTTTAATAAAAATATTGAAGTAAACTTAAAGATATTAAAATCATTAAAAAATTTAAATTTTATTAATATAGACGATAAATTAATCGAAAATGATCATAAAATTGAACTTACATTAAATTTCATTAGCAACATGAAGGAAAATATAAAAATAATTCCAATAATTTTTGGGAAAACTTGCAATAAGCATTTACTAAAATTTTGCGAGTTTTTAAAACCTTTTATAAGCAAAAAAGAAAATTCATTTATTTTGCTATCTTACTTTATTTCAAAATCCACAAACATAAAAAAAGCCTTAAAGCTTGAAGAAAATTTAAAAAATATCTTACTTGAGGGAGAAACACCAACTTTTAATCTAATACTAGAAAACTATAAATCAAAAAAAATATTTCCGGAAAACATAAATGCAATCATGACTATTTCAAGCCTTTTTAAAAATTTTGAATTTACAGATTCAAAAATAACATTTAACTCCCCAGAATACTTAATATCAACCAGCATTCTAATAAAATAAAATTGTCAAAATTAAAATTTATAAAAAGTTTTCTATTCTTTTGCAGTTTTTCTTTAAAAAAGCATCAAGTCCTATCTTTGAAATACTTCTTAATGCATTAGCAGAAACCTTGACTTTAACACTTCTTCCAAGATTTGGAATAAAAAATTTTTTATTTATTAAATTGACCTTAAAGGTTCTTTTGGTTTTTACTCCAATATGTTGTCCAGCTCCTCCTTTTTTCTTGGCAAGCCCCTTCCTTGGAACATTGTTTCCAAACATAGTTTTTTTCCCTGTTATCTCGCACTTCCTAGCCATATTTAACACTCCTTCAAATTTATGATTTTTTCTCCAAATATAAATCCATTAACTTTAAAAATAAAGCCAAACTGCCTAAAATATTTTTCATTATACCTCCAAAGCTTAAATTGTTTCCATAGCTTTTAGCAAGATCCATATCAAGCTCTTTCCAATTATAAATCAACTCTCTTTCCAAAGATACCTTTGAATAATCTGAAAGACAATCTTGCAAACGCTGCTCAATAGAATAAATTTTGGAATAATATTCGCTTGATATAGTAAACGCCTTTTTATTAATATCTGCTATTATATTTAACAATAATTTTTCCGAAGATTTATCTCCCAAAGAAGCTCTATGCAATAATGCATTTATTCTATTGCCATAACCACCTTGCTCTCCCAAATTAGAATCAAAATCAATAAGACTTGCATAAATATTAATCAAAGCATGCATGTCATTAGACATTTCCCTTGAAAGCTCTATAAGCTTCCATTGTCCTTTGATAATAAGCAAATTAATAATATCATTAAGATCTTTTTTAACAAAATAAATAGTATATGTTCTCAAATAAACTAAAAGCTCACAATAAATATAGCCTGTGGTACTCATAATTTTAGATACGATCTTTTCATTCATTTTTTCATTATAATTATCTAAATTTAAAAGAGATATTCCTGGAAAAAGCTGTTCAGCTAATATTTTAGATTTGCTATTTTTTTGCAAAACTTTAATCTTTTCAATTTCAGTTGCAACATGCTTAGTAAGATCATTAAAAAATATTCTTGCTATTGGATTAGGTTTTTGCCCAATAGCAATAGGAAAATAATCTGGATCCCCACTAACATATCTTATTAGATATAAAATTTCTTTACTCTTATTTATATCCAAAATAGAAGAAATAATCTTAATCCAGGCATTCGATTTAATAGGAAAATCTTCTTTATTCCCATAAATTTCTAAAATAATATCATAAAGATTTTTCCAAATAGAAATATTCTTAATACAAGAAATACATTCTAACAAATCTTTAAGATCATCTATAATAACTCCGCAACCTATAGAGCTGAATCTAGGTCTATAGACAAAATCATCTTCTGGAAGCAAGTTGTCAAAATTTTTAAGAACCAAATGATATTGATATAAGACTAAATCAAAAAAAATATGCAAAGCTTCATAAGTTTCATCTATCAATTTAATTTGTTCTTGAGTTATGTTTTTAAACAAATAAGATAAATTATTATGCAAATTTTTAGGAAGATCTGAAGCAAAATTCATATTATCACTTGCAGAAAAAGAATAAATATAATCTAAAGACTTCTTCTGACTTTCATTTAAATATTTTTCAACAACAAAATGAACAATTTTATTAGAATTTTTATATCTTTGAGCAAATGGCCTTAAGGGAGAAAAAATTTTATAAAAATTATAAAGAAATCTAGAAAATTGAGGTAAAGCCTGAATTTTTGAAGCATTAAAAAAATTACTTACCCTGCTCAAACTAACTTTAACTTCTTTTAACCTTTTTTGCTTTATTTGTTCAGAAGTAAGTTCTTTATTAATACTAAACATAGAAAGTATAAAATCAAATAAACCCAAATTCATCATCCCCCTAAAAATCTTCAGTTCCCTTGCTCTATTTTCCAATTAAACATGGAAATTAATATAACTATAAAAATTATACATAATTTATTGTAAAATAAAAGAAAAAACTTGAATAATTTTATGAGAATAAAAAATTTAATATTAACGGCAATTTTGTCGATTAGCCCTAGCTGTTCAACAAATAAGAATATAGTTGTACTAACTGACAATAAAACAATACCATTTTATATAAATCAATTTAATATCGAAAATAAATTAAATTTTATAATTAAGTTTAGAAATAACATTGATTTGCAAACAATAGAAAAAGAAAATGCACAAATAATTATTTCTAAAAACATTGGTAACACAAATATCACCAACCATTTTAAATCTATAAAAATCAATTATAATCCAGATTATCCCATCTTAAAACACATTTCCAAACAATTTAACTATAAAATTATCCCATTAAGCTTTGA
Organism: Borreliella mayonii; assembly: GCF_001945665.1. Lineage (NCBI taxonomy): Bacteria > Pseudomonadati > Spirochaetota > Spirochaetia > Spirochaetales > Borreliaceae > Borreliella > Borreliella mayonii. The sequence goes on from NZ_CP015780.1 coordinate 362,344, forward strand.
CATTCCCATTTTAATCTATAAAAATACATACAACATTAAAAAATACATAAACAATAAATATTTAAAAGAAGAATACGAAAATTTCATTAAAGACGGGAAATTTTTTATATCCCCCTATGTTTCTGAAAATTTATTTTATGTGATTTCTCAAATAAATAATGTAAGATTTTCTTTTGAAAAGAATAAATTAAATTATAATGAAAATCAAATTTTAAAAATGCTAGAATATTTCTCATCATTTTTAAATACAAAACAAATGGATTTGCAAAAAGATTTCTTTAATAAATACGGCTACCTAAAGCTAAACAAAATATTGCTTAATAAAAAATCTCTTTTAATAGCAGGATTGAGTGATCTAACCTTCTATAATAGCCTAAGCGAACAAGAGAAAGCACAAATAAAATTTTCATACTTAATCAGCAATAACAATGAAATTATTATCTCAAACCCAAATTTTATTGGCATTTTAGAAACATCTGTTTTAACTAAAAAATTTATCAGCTGGATTTTAGATAAAAAAAACCAAAAAAACCTAATAGGATTTAATAATCAATCCCAATCAAATATATGTTTTGGATTTGCCAATGGCTTTACTCCTTATAAAGAATTAAATTTAAAAATAAAACATTCTATTGATGGAATATCTCCTTTTATTATTGACGAAACTCAAATCAATAGCCATTCTTATGTATTAAGCAAAAAAGCAATTGAAAAAGAAAACTTACTAATAAATGAATGGTTTTTCTCTAAAGTTAAGAATCTAAAAAAAAATAAAAATTAAATATGTCTTTCCCTGTAATTTAAAATAATTATTTTAAAAATAAGAAAAAACAATAGCGCAGAAAGAATAGCTAAAGATATGTAAACACTATTAAAAACATATATAAGAAGAGAGGCAAAAATAATTAGAAAATAATTTACAAAAAGACAAGTAATCCCTGAGAAAATAGCTATCATTAATGAAACTAGAAAAATCATAACTTTAGAATTGAAATTAAATTCTATTTTAGAAAATACAGAGATAAAAAACGCTCCCATTAAAACTAGCAAAATAGGAGAAATCAGTAAAATCAAACTTAAGGAAAAAACATTAATTAATTTCAAATTTAATATAGCAACCTTATGAAAAGCGCTTGACAAATTCTGAATTTTTAAAAAAAAGCCAAACTCAGTAAAATTTGAAAATAAAGCTAAATTTTCTACATTTTCATTAATTTTGACAACCTCTAAAACATTTGTATCAAAACTATCAATAGACACAAAGATTTTGGTAAGAGTAATTTCGCTCTGCTCATTGTCTTTATCTAAAACATTTTGATACACAAAATTACCCTTCAAAGTAGCAAATGGAATTTTAATATGCAATATAACATTTCCTGTCTTATTAAATCGAATAAGTTCAAAATTTTTTATTATTTTAGAATAATTGTTAAAGGAAACAACTTTTTGCATATAAATATAATCATAAAAACCTCCCTTAGAATCTGGCTGCAATAAAAATACATCATTTATTCCGTAATATTCAAAATATTTTTCAATCTCATCAAAAAAAAGATATCTTTTCCTAAGCTTTTCAAGAGATTTATTTTTATAATTCAAGATTTCATTATCACTGGGCAATAGTTTATGAAGATTCAAAAACCCGTAATAGGCTAATTTAAATTTTTCAGTATTAAGATATAAAAAATTTTTTTGTTTTTCTTCAGAAATCAGTTGCATTTTTTCTTTTTCAAAATTCCTGTTTTCATTAATAAACTTTAAAGTCAAATTTAAAAGCGCAACAAAATTATCGTCTTTTGTTGCAACATAAGCAATATAAGCAAAGTAATTGGCCGTATAATAATCATTTTGAGAAATAAATTCATTGACAATATTAAAAAAATCTTGCTTTTTAAGACTTTGCAAAGGATATTGTGAAAAGGTTTTTTTAACCTTTTCCAAATCAACGTCATAACTTGGAATTTTACTATATTCAGATTTCACTAAATAATAATTTGTTAAAAGCTCTTCATTATTTAAATAAATAATTCGCATTTTATCATATATTCTAATCAAATTTTCAAGATGTTTCCTCTTTTGCTTCATTGAATCTATCAAATCAGAAGATAAAAAAAATCTATTTGCAGACAAACTTATATCTATATTTTTAATTTTAAGAGATATTTCATTTGCCTCATTTTCAAGAAGATTATATCTGTCGTAACTAAACTTATACTCATTTCTCTGAGAAATTATATAAGGCAAAATTAAATTAAATATAAAAGTAAAAAAGAGCCCTATAATAAAAAATAATAGTAAAAATGCATAAAGCCTGGAAAATAAATATCCATTATACGATTTTAAATAAATCTTTACTTCTTGCTGAACAAAAAAGGCAAAGTAAATGCAAACAATGAAAATAAAAAATCCATAAAAATACTTATAAAAAAGCAAAATAGAATCAAAAAAAGTTGCTATTAATCTATGCTTTTCTAAAAAATTTTCTCCAAAAAAATATGAGTAACTAAAGAGCAGACCTAGGAAAAAACAAAGAAAAATAATAAAATTGCTCAAAAATGAATATATTTCTCTTTTCATAAGCTTTAAGAATTAACTATCCTTATATAAATCATTATCTAAATCTTTGCTAATTTTAATATATTCTGAAACAAAGCCAAATAAATAGGTAGAAAAAAAAGTTAAAACACAAAAAATAAAAGGAATAAAATCAGAGACTATACTCTTTCCTATTATTACATTGTAAATCTTAGGAAACTCAATCGAATAGACATTATAAATTTTTAAAAAAAGTATAATAAAAATAGGATAAAGAAATATTGCAAAACTATTTGAAAAAATAAGATTAAAAACATAAGAAAACCCAAATAACAATAAAGAAATTCCCAATATATTAAAAATTAAATTTAAATAATTAAGTGAGAGTAGAAAATTATTCAAAATTTTTAAATCCCTGAAAAGAAAATCAACAAAATTATTATAAATCTTTTGTTCTAAAAAATTATTTTCAATAAAATCAATCTTACTAGAATCAGAAAGATTTGCTTGATAAGAAAAGCCTTTATCCCCTTTGTCATTCTCTGAAACGATTAAAACTCCATTAAAACCATAAAACCTAGGTCTATTACTAGAAAATATTATTTTATCATTTAAAAAATGCACAACCTCATCTTTAAGTATAAAATTATAATTTCTATTACCATGAATATAGTAAGAATGAAAACTATGGCTAGCTAAAAATCCTAAATAAGAAAACAATAAAATAAGGGTAAAGATAATACAATAAAAATAGGAAGTCTCTCTAGATGATTTTAAAACCACCCCATAAAAAGGACAAGACATTCTCATAAAAGTAACAACAAGAGATAAAGGGAAAGCATAAATATAAGCATTGTAATAAAGACTATAGCTAAAAATAGAAAAATTAAAATACAAAAACTTATATTTTAAATAAAATGTACAGATAAGCATTAAGGAAAAAAGGCAAAATATTAAGATAAACCTATAAATTATTAAAAAGATAAATCTTAAAGAATTAAACACAGCAAATCCTCCCCCCCCTCGAAAATTGAAAAACCTTAAGCCTTTTTATTATCGACCAAAATATTTTTAATTTTCTTCTTAGCCTCTTCAAAGCTAATTTGCAAAGCTAAGCTAATCTCGTGCTCCAATATTAACTCAAAATCATTCAAAATCCTTTTTTCGTAAAAAGGAAGTTCTTTTTGAGTAGATTTTTTATATAAAAATTTATATAACTTTGCTGTATCCAAAATATCGCTTTTTTTATAAAATTCATGACCACCATCTTTTATTTTTTTTGAATCTATTTGACCTTCAAACTCTTTAATAACATCAAAAACTTCTTCTACTTTTTCCCTGCTAACCAAAGCTCTAATTCCAAAATCGTCAACTTTAGCAACAGGAACCATAAAAATCATATCATTAAATGGAAAATGTATTTCATAATAATCAATAATCTCACCATTAAATTCTTGAGTCCTAATATCCTTAATCGTGCCTACTCCATGCATTGGATAAACTACTGATTGATTTAGCAAAAATGCCATACTTACCTCATAAAATATAGATAGTTAAAATTTAAAAGCTCATAAAAAAACGCTTAAATTGGTTCTAATATTAAATTTATTTTCATAAAATAAATTTTCAAGATATCTATCATTACAAAAGCTTATTATCACACTAGGAGTAAGTTTATTAATATTTGCAAAAAACATTTCTTTATTTCTCTTTACAGCTTTTAAATCATAATACCCAATAAAATTAATTTCTTTATGAGATTCTTTTAACCTTAAAAACTTTTTCTTTGAAATCACTTTATCCCTATCAATAATATAGCATGTTTTATGGGCATTTTCTAGTATTTCCATTAAAATAAGAAGAACTATATTTGAATCATAACAGTCAATGTTAACTCTTTTAAAAATCTTACAAAAAAATCTTACAATCTTAGAATTTAAAAAAACAAGAGAAGAATTTCTAATGTGATTTCTAAACTTTTTAAAAATCAAAACCTTTAAAAAAGCTTTAAGCCCAATAAAAATTACTATTGAATGATAAGGATATCCTGAAAGATAGGCAAATCTGCTTATAAGCTTGCTGCGACTATCAAAAACATCTATGGGCACACCTAAAAAATAAAATCTGTCTGGTTTTGAATATATGTCTTTTAAATTAGCCATTATAATCCTCTAATAATGCCTTAAAATAAGCAAGCGAATAAACAATAGCCGTATCTGCTCGTAAAATTGGAGTATTAAACCTTACAAAATTAAAGTCTTTATCCTTGAAAAAGACAATTTCTGACTCCGAAAAGCAACCTTCAGGACCTATTATAATTCCAATTTTGCTAAAATTGTCAAAATTCTCATTCTTGCTTAAAATCATTCCGCTTGGATGAGCAACATAATATCTAGTAGTGCAAAAAGAATAAGGTAAATAAAAAAAATTATTATAAAAATTAATTTTAGGAACAATTTTATTACCACTTTGCTTTATTGCCTCATCTATTATTTTTGAAAATCTTAAAATTTTGGCAGAGGCGCTGCTTATATCTATTTTTGACACAGAACGATCCGCATTAATAATATTAATTTCTGAAACTCCAATCTCAACAACCTGTCTTAACACCAAGTCTATTTTTTTACCCTTTAAACTAGAAATAAAAATGCTTATCTCAAAATTATTTTTTTCAATTTTATCTATTTTATTGGTAGTAAACTTAATAAAGTTACTACCAATCTCCAATATTTCTGAAGCCCTTAATTCTTTATCTTTTAAAAGAATATTTAGCTTATCGCCCTTTTTAAGTCGTCTTACATTGACAAGATGATGATATGTTCTCATATCTTCAACAATAATAAAATCGCCCATTAAGCAATTCGCATCCAAAACAATTTGCTTCACGATTTAATCACCTAATTTAGACAAATACTCACAAGCTGCTTTTAAAGCCTTATCATAATGTAGATTATAAATTGGTAATTCTTTATTATTATCTTGATAGTAATTAAAAAACACATACTTGCCTAAAAATTCTTTATCAATTTTATATTTTGGATTTTCTTTAATAAGATTCTCAACAAAAAAATCAATCTCTTGTTCGGTAATGGATTTTTTACCCTTCAAAAAGCCTTCTATCAGCTTTTTGTCAAAAATTTCTTTATATATTAATGCTTCCTCCTCAGAAAAATCTGGAGATTTTATTTCCAAATCAGGCTCAATCCCAACCTTATGAATACTCTTTCCAGACGGAGTATAATACTTTGAGCTTGTAATTTTAAATCCACCAGTGTAAAAAGGAACTACATGCTGAATAAGCCCCTTGCCATAAGACTTTTCCCCTATAATATAAGCTCTTTTATTGTCTTTTAAGGCCCCTACAAAAACCTCTGATGCTGAGGCTGATGATCTGTCTATTAAAGCAACAATTTTTATATCTGAAGGCAAAACTTGTTTTGAGCTTGCCTTATAATCAACAGGCTTGCTAGAATTTCTTGATTTTGTAGAAACAATAGTTCCTTTAGATAAAATATCATCCGCCATTTTTATAGCTGCCTGAAAATATCCCCCAGTATTAAGTCTTAAATCTAAAATTAAAGATTTAATATTTTTATCCTTAAGATTGTCTAAAGCTTTTTTAAAATCTACAGAGGTGTGTGGATTGAAGCTCACTATTCTTATATAGCCAATATCTGAATTAATAACATCATACTTGATTGTTTGTATTTCTATCTTTTCTCTTGTAAGTTCAAAATCCAATGTTAAATTTTTTCCCCTAAGAATAGATACTTTAACCTTTGTACCTTCTTTACCTTTTAAAAGATCAACAACTTGATCTACTTCCATAGAATAAACACTCTTGCCATCAACAGCGGTAATACAATCTCCAGATTTAATTCCAGCTTTATAAGCTGGACCTCCTTCAAAAGGCGTGACAATAGAAACACAAGCAGTATTAGGATCAAGATCTTTTAACTTGTCTTGCTTATCTTGAGAATGCATTTTTTTTATTATAGAAATTCCAATGCCAACATAATCTCCTACTGTTGTTTTTGAAATTTCTTCTAAATCCTTTTTTGTCAAATATTGAGAATAAGGATCACCTAAGGCCTGAAATATTCCTTTTAAAGCGCCTTCAAAAATTACTTCATCGCTTACAGGATCAACATAATTTTCTTTTACAAATTCAAAAGCTTGAATCATCATCTGTTCATAATTTGATCTTGATAGCTTATTATTAGATTCATCAAAAGCAAAAATAGATTCAACAATTACTAAAGAGCTTATACCTAAAGTCAATAAAAAATACACACATATTAAAAATTTATTCTTCATTTATTTATTCCTAATGCAAAAATTAAAACTTGATTTTATTTCCATAATATAATATTTTAAAACTATGTTAAACTCACATCCTAAAAAAAAAGAAAGCCTTTATAGAGCAGGACTTATTGTTTTACAAATACTCGAAAGCCTTTTAATTTTGGCTTTATTATACCAAGCCATTAATAAATTAATTTTCATTAATAATTACTCCATAAAGTTTATGTTAACATTTATCTTATACTCACCTGAATTTTTCATGGCCAATTTAACAATCTATTACTTTATCTACGAAAAATTTAAAATTCTTCACAGCATTATAATAATAACTAAACTATTCCAAATAATATTAACATTGTTATTATTTATCTTAGGATTTACTTTTAAAATATACGTCTATCAATCCTCTCTAGCGATAATTTTAGGAATTACAGTAGTTTACTTAGTATTTAATGTAACAATATTAGCGCTAATTAAAGCAAAAATAAAAAATCTGGAGTAAAGCTTGATTACTATTCCTGTAGCCAGTGGTAAGGGAGGAGTTGGCAAATCCCTTTTCTCGACAAACATAGCAATTTGCCTGGCAAACGAAGGAAAAAGCGTATTACTTGTTGATCTTGACCTTGGAGCATCTAATTTGCATTCAATGCTAAACATTATCCCCAAAAAAAGTATAGGAACATTTTTAAAAACAAAGATTAATTTCTCAGACATTATTATTCAATCTGGAATTAAAAATCTAAACTTCATTGCAGGAGATTCTGACATTCCAGAACTTGCTAATATAGCTGCCTCTCAAAAAAAAACTATAATAAAAAATTTAAAATCCTTAAAATATGATTACTTAGTGATTGATCTTGGAGCAGGAACGGCTTTTAATATCATAGACTTTTTTTTAATGTCAAAAAGAGGAGTAATAATAACAACACCAACAGTAACAGCAACAATGAATGCATATTTATTTCTTAAAAATATAATATTTAGACTGTTATCAAGCGTGTTTAAAAGAGGTACAAAAGGAAATGAAATTCTCAGAACAATAAAACAAAATTCAATCGATCTTCAAAGGGTATATATACCTAATTTACTGTTAAAACTTGAAAGCGAAGATCCTGAAAATTATTTTAAATTTAACAAATTGTTTAAAACAATTAGTCCTTTTATGATATTTAATATGCTAAAAACTCCTAAAGACATTGAAAAAACCGAAAAAATAATAAAATCAGCAAAAAACTATTTAAGCATAAATTTACAAAGTATTGGAGCAATCTATAAAGATGAAATAGTTGATCAAGCTTTAAACAGTAAAATCCCCATAACTATATACAAACCTACAAGCTCAACCTCTAAAAGTATAAAAAAAATTGCAAAAAAATTGATCGAAATTGAAGATTTAACAAATGACGCCGAGCTTTTAAACGAAGAAGATTTAAATGAAAGTTATGATTTTATACTAAGAGAAGCTCAAGAAGAATATATTGAAAAAATTGAATACCTTGAATCGTTGATAAAAAATAAAACAATAGAAAGTAGCGAAATTATTGATATAATAAAATCTCAGAAAAGAGAAATCGAAACCTTAAGAAAGCAAAATATGTTATTTAAAAAAAAGCTTTTTGAAAAGCTTGAAAAGGCTAAGGAGGTCTAATGCCAAATTATATAAATTACCCAAGTTGGTTACATCCTGAAGTGATTCAAGGTATACCAATTACATGGTATAGCCTATCTTATATTTTAATCATATTAATCTCTTATAAGTTTATTTGGTATCAAATACAATCAGACAACATTGATATCAAAAAAGAAGACTATGAAACATTTATGTTCTCACTTGTACTTGGAGCAATTTTAGGAGGCAGATTGGCATCTACCTTGGTTTACGATAAATCGGGAATTTATTATTCTCATCCCTGGTTAATCCTTTTACCATTCGACCAACATTGGAATTTTACAGGTTTTAGAGGCATGGCCATCCATGGTGGTTTTTTAGGAGCAATAATCGCTCCTCTAATCATAATAAATACAAAGCTTAAAAATACAAATGTTCAAAAATATTTTCTAAAACTAACAGACTATGGATCAATAGCTTTTTCTTCTGGCTACATACTTGGAAGACTTGCTAATTTCGCAAATGCAGAACTTTATGGAAGAGTAATGAAAGGGGGAATAATATTTCCCAATGCAGAACCATTTGATACAAATATACCAGGTGTAAAAGAATTTGCATCATCGGTAGGACTTGAAATTTCGCCTCATGACTTGCTAATCAACCTCCCAAGAATACCTTCTCAACTTATTGAAGGATTTTTCGAAGGACCTGTAACTTTTCTGTTGCTATGGTTTTTATTTAGAAAAATCAAAAAATATGACGGATTTATTTTTGGTGTATATGTAATGCTTTATGCTTTTTTCAGATTTTTTATTGAATATTTAAGAGAACCGGATAAAGAGCTTGGATTTATAATAAACTACAGACCAATTAAAAGCCTGTCTGAATTTTCTTTTTTAAACATATCAATGGGACAAATTCTCTCACTAACACTAATGCTCTCAGGTTTAATCTGGATAATAGCCACTAAAAAAATTGAAGATAACAAAATAAAAAATAATACCAACTTGGCATACAAAAATTAAAATAAGAGCAAGCCAATAAAATGAATGGAGTTAATAATTATCAAAATATAAATTCTATTATAATCTCTAAAAACGAAATTAATGTTAGAGATCTTATAAAGCTTAAATCTATTTTTAACTTAATTCAAATCGTAAAATCTGAAAAAGCTTTATACAGTGAATATGTAAAACAAAATAATATTAAATTCGCTATTATTTATAACTATGAAAACCCAATAGATTTTTCAATAAACATTGCAAATGAACTAAAAAATAAAAACAAAATCCATTCTATTATAATTAGCAATCAAAAATTTGATGAGGAATATTTAAAATTTAATCACATAGAAATAATAAAAGATATAAGCGAATTAGAATATAAGCAAAGCTTAATACACCAAAAAAAACTATTTTGCGACAATAAAAACACAACTCTGGATTTCTTCTTAAATTTATCAGAACTCATAAAAGAAATAGTAATAATCACAAATACCAAAAATGAAATTATTTATATTAATGAAAAAGGTAGTAAAAATCTTAATATTCCAATGAAAACCTCTGGAAATATAATCAAAGTAACCGACATAGATATTAGAGATTTGGAAAAGTTAAAAAAAATAGATTTAAGTTATCATACAAATTCTATTCCTGAATTTAAAAATATATTAATAACCGATTGTCTTTTAACTTTAAAAAATAACAAAAAACTACATGTAGATATATTTATTAGCACAATCGCTCAAAATAATATTGACAAATTAATAACAATTAAAGAAATACCAAACTCCAATAAAATAGAAAACTATAAATACCTAGAAATTATTGATTCGCAAGACGAGATTCAAAATGTTTATCAAATTGAAAAATTACTAGTAAACAATATGGATATTTACAAAAAGAAAAGAATATATTTGCTTAATTTAGACGTATCCCTAACAACAGAATATGAATACAAAGAGGATAAAGAAAAGCTTAATGTAAAAATACTTAAAATAATGTATTCAAAAATAATGTCGCTGTACTCTGAATATATTTTTAAGCTAAAACACAACAATTTAATAGTAATCATATGCACAAGTGGCGGTGAAAAACAAATAATCTCAATTGCCCAAAAAATCAAAAAAACAATTGCGCTGGCATTTAAAAAAGAAGATATTATTATATTCAAATTCAATATTGGAATAATAGAGGTAAATTTAAAAGAAAACTTAGAATTCAAAATCCCCAAATTAATGATGGCTACAAAAATATCATCAGAATATAAAGAATCTAATCCTACTATATACAAAGAAGAACTGCCAGAAGCATTGATTTTAAAAAATCAAAACAAAATCTTTCAATATATACTCAAAGCAATAAAAAATGATTTTTTCACTCTTTATTATCAAAAAATAAATCCTCTTAAAAAAAACTTAAAGCCCAAAATAGAAATCTTGACAAGACTTTTTGACCATATGGGCAGACCAATTCCAAACGATCAAATTTTTAACTTAATAGACAAATACAATTTAACCGTTGAAGTTGACAAATTAGTGGTTAAAAAAGCTTTAAGAGAATATAAAAGTTTTGTATCAAAAAATGGAGTTCACATTTTCTCAATCAACATATCTCCTTATTCACTAAAATCCCAAAACTTTCGAATCTTTTTAAGAGATACTTTATTGAAAAGCCAAATCCCACTTCAAAATATATGCTTAGAAATAACAGAAAATGGAATTCTTGAAAATTTTGAGATAATAAATAAATATTTTCAAGAATTAAAAAGTTTTGGAATCAAACTAGCACTTGATGACTTTGGAAGCGGACATACATCACTCTCATATATTAAAACACTACCAATAGACTTGCTTAAAATAGACGGATCTTTCATAAAAGCAATAAACTCCAGTGAAATAGATTTTGTAATAATAAAATCTATTAAAAAAATAGCAGATACAAAAAATATAAAAATTATTGCCGAATTTGTGTATAATGAGGAAATATTAAAAAAAATAAATGAACTAGAAATAGACTACGGACAAGGATTTTTATGGCACAAACCAGAACCAATATAAATTCTAAAAAACAGTGAAATCTAAAAATATACTTATGACTAAGTTTTATTAAACTTCAACAAAAATTATTTTACATTGGAAAAGGAACAAAATTAATGGAAAAAAAAATAGCATTAATCGCGCATGATAAAAAAAAGGATGATTTGGTAAATTTTGTCAAACAAAACTATCTCTTCTTATCTAAATTCAAGCTTATTGCAACAGGAACAACAGGATCCAGAATCCAACAAGCTACTGATCTTACAATTATTAAATATAAATCAGGCCCTATGGGAGGAGATCAGCAAATTGGAGCTGAAGTAGCTGAAGGGAATATATTAGCTATATTTTTCTTTAGAGATCCCCTAACAAGCCAGCCCCACGAGCCAGATGTATCAGCTCTTATTAGGCTTTGCGATGTACATAAAATACCGCTTGCAACCAACGTAAAAACAGCAGAAATTTTAATAAAAGGACTTGAAAGCTTGATTTTTTAGGCTTTAATTTAAATTAAAGCCTAAAAAATCGCAAATATGAATTAATTCGTTAACATAGATGAAATTTTTTCAACACCGTCGATAATATAATTAACAGATTCAAGGAAAGTCTTGGCATCTGAATTATTTTCATCAACTGTTATTTCCAATTTTGAATTTTTAATATTAAGATCTTTAAAAGTACCAATAAGATCGCTTCGCACACCATGTAAATTACTATTTATAATCTTTTTTAAATCAGAGGTAATCCCAACAAAAATAAAGGCCTCTTTTCCAGAAATATTAATCGGAGCTTCTCCTGCATAAATATTGTCATAAAAATAAACTATTAACTTTGCATCCTCTTTTGAGGGTACTGTTTGAAAGTGTCCATCTTGTTCAGAAAAATAAAAAACCTTTATATTTTTACCCAAACTTTTTCGATCCTTTTTTGAATGAACTACTCCCATAGCATGAAAAACATGCCCAATAGTATGTTCATCTATTTTAGAATCATCAAGCTTAGAAGAGCTATCCGCCTCTTGCTCCTCAACATATTCATTTGAGCTGTCTTTTGAAGTACAAGCAATTATTAAAAATAAAAAAAACAATAGTAAATAGTTTTTAAAAAAACCATTTTTATACATAAAAATTCTCCCTTATATTTTTTTAATCATATTAAAATTAAAAGTAAGTTTACAATAAATAATTTATTTTGTACACACTTTAAAAGCAATTAAAATGTTAAAATGAAAAAGGAGGCATATTAATGAAAAAACAAAATCCATGGATATTTTTAAATGAAGAAGAAAAAAATCAAATTTTCAATTTTTCCGAAGGTTATAAAAAATTTATAAGTAAATTTAAAACAGAAAGAGAAGTTACAGCCTATGCCCTAAATAAAGCAAAAAAATTAGGGTTTATTAACGCTGAAGAGAAAAAAAATTTAATGCCGGGTGATAAAATTTTTTACACCTGTAGAGAAAAATCTGTTGCTTTTGCTATTATTGGCAAAAATCCTATTGAAGATGGAATGAATTTCATCGTTTCTCACACAGATTCACCAAGACTTGATGCAAAACCTTCGCCAATCTCTGAAGAAAACGAACTTACATTTATTAAAACCAACTATTATGGGGGAATAAAAAAGTATCAGTGGCTATCTATACCCCTTTCAATAAGAGGCGTGGTATTTTTAAAAAATGGAGAAAAGGTTGAAATCAACATTGGAGACAATGAAAACGATCCTATATTTGTAATTCCCGACATTTTGCCCCATCTTGATAGAAAAATACAAAGAAATAAAAAATCAGATGAAATTATTGAGGGAGAAAATCTAAAAATTTTAATTGGAAGCTTACCAATCGAAACAAAAGAAAAAGATAAAGTTAAACTAGCAACTTTGCAACTAATAAAAGAAAAATATAAAATAGAAGAAGAAGATTTCGTATCATCAGAAATTGAAATAGTGCCTGCAGGAACAGCAAAAGACGTTGGATTTGACAAAGCTTTAATTGGCGCTTACGGACAAGATGACAAAATATGCGCTTACACTTCACTAGAATCCATATTTGATCTTGAAGAAACTCCAAACAAAACAGCCATTTGCTTTCTTGTAGATAAAGAAGAAATTGGTTCAACAGGTTCAACAGGACTAGACTCAAGATATCTTGAATATTTTGTTTCTGACATGATCTTTAAAATTAAAAAATCAGAATACAACAATCTTCAAGTCCAAAAAGCTTTGTGGAATTCAAAAAGCATTTCTGCTGATGTTTGCGCAGCAATAAACCCACTATTTAGTTCAGTTCATGACGAACAAAATGCTCCACAACTTGGCTATGGAATACCTATAATGAAATACACAGGACATGGTGGGAAAAGTATGGCCAGCGATGCTGATGCTGAACTTGTTTATTACATTAGACAATTATTAAATAAAAACAATATAGCCTGGCAAGTAGCAACACTTGGAAAAGTAGAAGAAGGAGGAGGAGGAACTGTTGCTAAATTCTTAGCTAGCTACGGAATAAGAACAATAGACATGGGACCTGCTGTTATAAGCATGCATTCTCCAATGGAAATAACTTCTAAATTTGATTTATACAATGCTTACTTAGCATATAAAGCTTTCTACAAGGAATAAAATTACTATGGCAGATTTAGAAAAAACAAATAAAATCAAAGCAGCAGAGCATATTGTGGAATGTTTTGGGGGAATTAAAAATATTAAAAACATACACAAAGACCTCACAAGAATAAAAATTTTAGTAGACAGCAATTCTTTAGTCAAAAGAGACGATTTAACAAAAAATGACAACATAATAGGAACTATTAAATCTAATGAACTTACAGAAGTTGTAATGAATTTTGAAATAATTGAAGATGTTTACAATAAAATTTTATATATGATGAATGAACAAAAACAATAAAGCCTCTAAAGAGGCTTTATTTTATTGTATAACATCTCTCATATACTCAATAACAGATTCAGGCTCCAACTCTTTATTCAAAATTTTATATATAACACTTAATAAGCTATTAGGATTAAAATCACGATTTAATTGTTTAAAAAAAGAAAAAATTGATTTAGCAGCTAAAACTCCCTCTGGCAAATATCCAATTTTTTCAATATTACTTATCAAATCATCTATATCAAAAAAGCTTTCTAAAATGTTTTTACTAACAATTTCATTACCAAATCGTCTATTTCTTCCAAACATGCTTCTACAAGTAACATCCAAATCGCCAGAACCAGACAAAAATAAAAACGTTTCAATATTTTTCCCCCCAAGCTCAATTGCAATATCTTTTATATTATTCAAGGATACTGAAAATAAAAATGATTCTGTATTACTACCTATCAAATTAGGATAATTTAATTTATAAGCATCCAAAATTCCAAATGCAATTGCAAACACATTTTTTAAAGCTGCTGCTATTTGCACTCCAAAAACATCGTTGCTATAAAATAAAGAAATTGAAGTTTTGCTAAATAAATTAATAAACAAATATGCATTTTCTCTGTTATTACTAGCCGCAACAAGTCCTGTTATCACACCAAGCCCAACTTCCTCAGCATGACTTGGGCCAACAATATAAGTAATCTCATCTTTATATCTTTTCATAACTCTCTCAGCAGCTTCAATAACTGTCTGAGTTTTACCACCAAAAGTAATAAATCCTTTTGTAAGTATTGCTATCTTTGGCTTTATCTCCAAAGATAGCAAAAATTGATCCAATTTTTTTAAAATATCAACAGTAAAAAGAGAGGGCGTTACAATAAAAATATAATCAGACATTGATACAACTTCCAACAAATCTGAACTTGCAACTAAATTTTTTGGCAATTTAATTCCCTTTAAATATTTGGAATTAACATTATCATTATTGATACCATTCTTAACATCTTCTTCAAAAGACCATAAAAAAATATTAAAATCAAATTTATCTGCCAAAGACTTCGCGATAGCCGTTCCCCAAGCACCTGCTCCTATTACTGATATTTTCATAAATACTCCCTATAACCTTATAAAAACTCATATTTTATTGTTTTATCTAAATAGATTTTTATTTTACCAGAATTTTCAATTTTCTTAAAAAGAATTTCATCTATTAAAAGCTTTCCTAACTCTTTGAATATAAACTTTTTAACACTTTTTAAGCTGTAACCCTTTCCATAGATCTTTTCTCGAATATAATCAACAACACTTTTTTCAAAAAAAACATCGAATTTTCTATCTCTTAATATCCTTGCAAAACAATTAAGTTCATTAAAAATGATTTTTTCAAAATCTAGCTCATCAATAGATTTAAATACAAACACATGATCTATTAACTCTAAAAACTCATTAGGGAATCTCTTCTCTAATATAAGGTTAAAATCATTTCCCTCTGCCATTTTATTTTTAAAACCAATACTATTAAGCTCTTTGTTCTTAGCATTAATACTTATTATTATTAAGCTTTCCGATAAACTTACCTTTTTCCCAAGACCATCAAAAAGCTTACCTGTTTTAAACCCCTCCAAAAAAAAATCTAAAACCCTTTTACTACATTTATCAAAATCTGATAGGAAAATAATAGAATTAGAAGATTTGTTTAAAAATTTGAAAAATCTAGTAGATTCATAATACCCTTCATTACTTAAAACAGGCCCAATCAATCTATCAAGAGAATTAAAATCACTATACTCACCCATATTAAGAGTAAATTTCGGAATTCCAAACTCTTCTGATAAAATATCTGTTAATTTACATTTTCCTGCTCCAGAAGCACCAATAAAAGCAAATATGCCAATAGTACTTCTGTTGGCAAGCAAATTAAATTTTAACAATTTAATATTTAATATCAAATCAAATATCAAGCCATCATGTACAATAAGTTCTTTTTTTATTCTATTTTCTAAATTAATTAGCAATTCACTATTATACTCTTCAAAATTAAAAATGTTAGAACCAACAATAGATTTAATCAGATCACAAACATCATCTTTTGTTATGATCCTTTTTATATTTTCAAGTTTAAACTTAGAGCCTAATTCATCTAAAATATCAAAAGCTTTGTCTGGAAGAAATCTATCTTTAATATATTTTTTAGACATTACAATGCAAGCTTGTATTGCCTCGTCTGTATATTCCACATTATGATATCTCTCATAATCTCTTTTAATCTCCTGCAAAATATTATAGGTGTCTTCAAAATTAGGCTCTTTGAGCTCTATACTCTGAAACCTTCTCATTAAAGCCTTATCTTTTAAAAAAAATTTTCTATATTCATATTCTGTAGTAGCTCCAATAAATTTAATCTTCCCCAAAGTAAGAATAGGCTTCAACAAATTAGAAATATCCATGCTACCAAATGACGTAGCTCCTGCCCCTACTATCATATGGATTTCATCAATAAAAAGCATAACTTTTTTTCTTGAGTTTAAAAAATCTAAAACCCTGTTCACTCTACTCTCAAGATCCCCCCTATACTTAGTGCTCGAAACAAGCCTACCAATATCAAGAGAATAAATTTCATACCCTATTAAATCCCTTGGAACATTCTCTATTTTTATTTTATATGCAAGACCTTGAATTAATACTGTTTTTCCAACCCCAGGTTCTCCAAATAAAATAGGATTACTTTTATGCTTCCTAAGTATCACCTGAATTAACCGAGATAATTCTTGCTTTCTGCCAATTAAAGGATTGTATTTTAAATCCAAAGTATCAATAACATTTGTTAAAAAATTATCAATAGAGTCTTTACTTTCTAATAAAATATTATCTTGATCCAACTTATTACGCTTATCATCAAAAATATGAAAGCCTCCTTTCTTTTTTAGCACATTATTATGAATATATTCTGTAATTAATTCACTATCATAGCCTGAGTCAGATTTAGCATTTACAGCCAAATAATCATGAACTTCAATAAGTTTGTCAAAAATAGTCAAATTAAAACCCGAATTAAGCAGTGCATCTAAAATACTGTTTTTTCTTTTTTTGACAAGCACCCATAATAAATCTTTTTCTTGTATTTTATAAGGTTTTTTATAAAAAAAAAGAGCATTAATTATATCGTCATACAAATAATCCATACTAGAAACATGGTCTGGGATATAATTGTCTCTTAAAGGAAGTTTACTGAAAAATTCTTCTAGTTGTTTATTAAGCTTATAAAAGTCAATTGCACACAAATTAAGCAGTTCTTTAACTTTATCGCTTTTAATAAGCCCATAAAAAATGTGCTCTTCTGTAAACACAAGATGTTTAGATTCCATGAAAAACAAAAAAGTGTTAAAAAACAAACAATTTAAAGCTCTTCTATCATACATCCAAAATCAACTATAAAACAATTCGTAAAAATTTTTTTTTACCTAATCTTAATTCAACTTCATTATTATTAAAATCCTTTTTAGTAAGACAGTGGTTCTGATTTTCTACCCTTTTACCATTAATATAAACCCCTCCAGAATTAATCAATCTTCTGCCTTCTGATTTGCTAGGCACAATTTTTGAATCTAGCATTAAATCAATCAAAAATACCTCTTCTTCTAAATTAGAAAAGCTAAATTTAAAAAATGGAATATTATTTCTATCTCCGATTCCCCTAAATGCAGCAAAAGATGCCTCTTGAACTTTCAAAGCTTCCGCTTCTCCGTGAACAATTTTAGTTATCTCAAAAGCTAAAATCTCTTTAGCTTTATTTAAAGAATTTCCCTTAAAATTTGAAATTAATTCGATCTCATCTTCTTCTAAAAAAGTAAAAAGATATAAAAAAGTTTTCACATCAGAATCTGAAGTATTTCTAAAATATTGATAAAAATCATAAATACTGTAAAGATTAGAATCAAGATAAACGGCACCCTTTTCTGATTTACCCATCTTTTTCCCATCACTTCTTGTAATTAATGGAAACGTAAGCCCAAAAGCTTCTGTTCCAATTTTTTTTCTAATCAGGTCAACACCTGCGATAATATTCCCCCATTGATCATCACCACCAATTTGAAGTCGACAATTTTTAATTTTATTAAGCATATAATAATCATAAGACTGTAAAAGCTGATAATTAAACTCAATAAATGAAAGTCCAAAATCCAACCTTCTTTTATAAGTTTCAAAGCTTAACATGCGATTAACAGAAAAATGCATGCCAATATCTCTTAAAAATTCAATATAATTGAGATTGTCTAACCAATTTGAATTATAAATAAAGCACTCTGAACTAAACTTAGTTATTCTTTGAAGTTGATTTTTTATCAACAAGGCATTTTTTCTAATCTCTTCTGAAGATAAAATCTTTCTCATCTCACTTTTTCCAGAAGGATCACCTATTTTTGCTGTAGAATCGCCAATCAAAACAATTGGTATGTGACCATGTTGTCTAAGATGCATCATTGCTAAAAAAGGGATCAAATGACCAATATGAAGAGAGCTAAATGTTGCATCAACTCCTGCATAAAAAACTATTTTTTCTATATCCATTAAATCACTTAAAACTTTTAAAGATGTACATTGCTTTAAAAATCCGCGTTTATGTAAAAGACTTAAAGCAAGATTCATTTATTAAAATCCTCTTTGTAATTTAAAATCTCTGTTTTAATGTATGAATATAAATCATTAATAAAAATTCTCTTCTGAGTCATACTATTTCTTTCCCTAACAGTAACTGTTTCATCCTCAATAGTATTGTAGTCTATTGTTACACAATAAGGAGTTCCTATTTCGTCTTGACGTCTATACCTTTTACCTATTGTTCCACTATCGTCGTAAAATATATGAAAATCATCGCAAAGCTCTATATAAATCCTTCTAGCAACCTCAATAAGCTCAACTTTTTTAACAAGCGGGAATATAGCAATCTTGTAAGGAGCCAACTTAGGGTTTAAGCGCAGAACAATACGCCTGTCTCCATCTGAGAGCTCCTCCTCAGAATAAGCATCACAAAGGGTCATTAAAACAGCTCTTGTAAGACCAGCAGAAGTTTCAATAACATAAGGTACATATCTCTCTTTTGTTAACAAATCATGATACTCAAATATTTTGGGCTTGTTAGAAAATTTAGAATGCTGAGTCAAATCATAATCACCTCTGTTGTGAATGCCTTCTATTTCCTGAAATCCAAACGGAAATTCATACTCAATATCAAATGCAGCTTTTGCATAATGAGCAAGCTGAGTTGAATCATGCGCCTTAAATCTTAATCTATCAGGCCTAATTTTAAGAGTTTCTATAAAAAAATTCATTCTATTTTGCTGCCAATAACAAAACCATTCATCTATTTGCTTGGGATGAACAAAAAACTGCATTTCCATTTGCTCAAACTCGCAAGTTCTAAATATAAAATTTTTAGTAACTATCTCATTTCTAAACGCTTTACCTACCTGAGCAATTCCAAAGGGAATCTTAAGCCTTGAAGAATCTAAAACATTTCTAAAATTAACAAAAATTCCTTGTGCCGTCTCAGGTCTTAAATAAACCTCACTAGAACTATCCTCAACTACTCCAATATGGGTCTTAAACATTAAATTAAAACCTCTTGGAGAAGTAAAATTATTTCCAACTTTACAATTTGGGCAATTTTTTGACAAATCAACTAAATCAGCTCTAAATCTACTTTTACAATCTTTACAATCAACCATAGAATCAGAAAAACCATCAACATGGCCAGATGCTCTCCAAATTTCAGGGCGCATAAAAATAGCACTATCTAAACCTACGATATTTTCATGCAAATACACCATGCTCTTCCACCACTCTTTTTTTATATTTTTCTTAAGTTCAACTCCCAAAGGACCATAGTCCCAAGCTCCTGAAAGGCCTCCATAAACCTCTGAAGACTGAAATACAAACCCTTTTCTTTTCGCAAGAGAAATAATATCTTCCATTCTAACCATAAAAATATCCTTAATAGCTATTCGTTTATTCTTAAAAATTCCTGTGCTAATTTTATTCTTTCAAAAACTTTAAATTTGCCTATCAATTTTAAAGAATCAAAAAGCGGCGGAGAAACTTTGCTGCCAAGCACTGCAATTCTAATAGGAAGAAGAATTTCCCCCAATTTAAAATTATTGCTCTCAGCAAAATCATAAAAAATTTTATCATTTTCCTCTGCCGATCTTTTTTCAAATCCTTCTAAAATAGGCTTTATTAATTCTAAAATAGAACAAACCTCTTTAGCTGTTTTTTTTCTGCTTAAAAACTCATCTAAATTCCAAGATTTAATGTCTTCATAAAAAAATTTAGTCATATTTAAAGCATCACTTAATTTTTTAATTCTACTTTTTATAAGAGGAATTAATAACTTTAATTTTTGATTCTCTTCTAAAGTACTAGGCTTAGAAACATATCCTTTTTTTTGAAAAAAAGGAAGTAAAAGATTAAATAAATCTTCATCTTTTTTTTCTCTAATATAGTAACTATTGAAAAAATCCAGCTTATGATAATCAAAAATTGCAGGAGATTTATTGATCTTCTCAATTGAAAAAAATTGCTCAAGGTCATTTTTTGAAAAAAATTCTCTCTTATCGTCGTAAGACCAGCCAAGCAAAGTAACATAATTAATAATAGCTTCTGGAAGATATCCATCTTCAATAAACTGCCTTAAAGCTGTTGATCCATGTCTTTTGCTTAATTTTTGACCATCATTTCCCATAACCATTGGAAGATGACAATAAATAGGCGGCTTCCATTTAAAAGCCTTATAAAGAAGCACGTGCAATGGACCTGAGGAAACCCATTCTTGAGCCCTTAATACATGGGTAATTTTCATTAAATAATCATCAACAACATTAGCAAGATGATAAGTTGGAAGTCCATCTGACTTAAGAATTACAGGATCAGGACTAATGTCTTTATTTGCCCATGTAATTTTTCCAAGCAAAATATCATCAAAGCTAGTGTCTCCTTCTAAAGGAATTTTAAATCTAACAACAGGCTTGATTTTTTTAATTAGCGCATTCTCAACTTCGTCATTACTTAAATTCCTACAATGCCTATCATATCCAGGTGGCATTTTATTAATATTTTGGATTTTCTTAATCCTTTCCAACCTTTCAGGGCTGCAATAACAATAATAAGCATGCCCAGATTCAATTAAATATTTAGCATATTGCTCATATATTACACTTCTTTGAGACTGAACATAAGGTGCATAATCACCTCCTACAACAGGGCCTTCATCAAAAGAAATACCAAGCCATTTAAGACTTGAATAAAGATCATTTTCGGCTTCTGGAGAATACCTACTCTGATCTGTATCCTCAATCCTAAGTAAAAATTTACCTCCACAAGACTTTGCAAAAAAATAATTAAACAAAGCTGTTCTAATCCCACCAATATGTTGCAAACCCGTTGGAGAAGGCGCATAACGAACTCTTATACTCAAAACACAACTCCTTTAATAAAAAACATCTTTTTTAGAAAAATCATAAATATAATAAAAAACAACAAAAAATAAATTCGAACCAAGTAGCTTTGTATGCTTAGAATCTATCCTGTTTTTAAATTTATAGTATCGATTTCTAATTTCAATTTTCTTGCTTTCAAGCAAATCAAAAGATGTTTTTGATTTTCGCAATAAGTAATAGAAATAAATAGTAAAAATATCATTTTTCAAAAAAAACTTATCTAAAAAATTTACCAACTCTTTTAGCTTTGAATACTCTTCAAATGACAACATACTAAGAGCCTCACAATATTTCACCCACTTATTTCTACTGCACCTGTAATTTAAAATCAAACTAGAAGCCTTTGCTTTTTCTCTAAAACTAATAAGAACAGAATAAAGTTCTACTATTGTCTTATGTCTTAATCTACTGTCTTTTAAGTAAAAATAAAGCTCATCAAGACTTTTTTTATCTTGTTTTATTAAAATAAACCTAAGAAGAATAGATATTTCAAAAACACTTTTAAGCTTTTTACGAACCATTTTAAGCTTTAAAAAAGTAAATGTATCTTCTATTCCATTTAAAATAAAATATAATCTTGAAAAAAAATACTGGGAATAAATAACATTAAAAACAATCACTAATAAAAAATAAATTACAATAAATTGGTAATTAAACAAAATGAAGCTTAATTTCATTTGAAATCTTAAAATTGCCAGAAAATAAACAAACAATCCAAGAAAAATAATATTAAAACCTAAGCGTATTTTTTCTACCATAAAAATCTCTTCAAAAAAGCTTAATTCAAAAATTGAGATATAATAAATACATTATACTAATAGATAGACAATTAATAAATAATATGATATACATGGTTAATAGAGCTTAATTTCAAGGAAATAAATGCAAAATTTTGAAAGCATTATCAAAAATATAAAAAATTCATCATATTTAATAGACAGGGAATTCTTAGTTTGGCCTGAGAATGCATTTATTGGAGACAAAAATATTGAGCTTATTGAAAAATGGAATCTAAAGTCATACATTAAAGAGAGAAAAAATTTTTTCAGTGACGATTCTGTTAAAAGAGAATATGAAGAAATACACAAAAAATTTAACGAAGAGGCTATTTCTAGTTATCATGTAATAATAAGCAATTTAGAAGAAATTTATGAAAATTGCAAAAGAAATAAAAAAATATATTACCAAGATATTATGCCTACCGTAAAAAAAGTAATAGAATTTTACAAAAAACAGAAAAAAAATTTTATCAAATATTTTAGAATTCCCAAGCTTTCTGCAAACTATCATATTATTCACTCAGTAAATACAGCTATCCTAACAGTAGCCCTTGGCAATGAAATGGGACTAAATAACTACAAAACAGTAGAACTTTGTAGTATTGCTCTTTTGCATAAAATAGGATTTTTATTTATCCCATCAAAAATAAGCGAAAAAAAAGAAGAATTAACTGAGGAAGAACTAGAAACAATAAAAAAATATCCCATAATAAGCTATAAAATAGCTTCAACAAGCAATTTGTCACGATCAATATGTTTGACGCTTTTAACACATAAAGAAAATCTAGACGGAACTGGTTACCCTAAAGGACTAACAAGTGAAAACATCAGCATAGAATCAAATATAATAGGCGCTGCTAGCGCCTATTCTGCTATCATTTTAGATAAGGCATACAAAAAATCTTTTAATTCTGGAGCATCTATTATTGAATTAATTAAAGATGCAGACAAAAAATTTGACAAAAGAGTTCTAAAGTTAATAATCAATGCAATATCTTCTTGTCCTTTAGACTTTATTATAGAACTTAATGACAATTCTATAGCCAAAATAGTAGATATAGATGATTCTAACCCAAATCTTCCATACATAAACTACATAATAAAAAATGGAAAAGTTGTAGACAGAAATGAGCAATCTAATGTTCAGTCTATACCAAACACAAACACAGGAATAAAAAAAATACTCAATCAAAATGAAATAGAACTAATTAAAAATAAATATTCTTTAATAGACATTATATAAGGCACTTTAAAGGAGAAAAAACATGATTTTGATAATATCAGCCATGCAAGAAGAATCAGAAGAAATAAATAAAATACTTGACAACAAAGAAGAAATTATATTAAACGACTACTTGGAAAATAAAAAAATTTATAAAGGAAAAATTTTAGGAAAAGATGTAATATCTTTAACTACAGGAATTGGAAAGGTTAACGCATCAGCTTGGAGCAGTCAAATTATCTCTAAATATAAAATCACTCATATAATAAACTCTGGAAGTTCTGGAGGAATAAAAGAAAACTCTAATCTTAAAATATCAGATATCATAGTATCCTCAGAAGCAGCATACTATGACTTTGACTTAACCAAGTTTGGACACAAAATAGGACAAGTCCCCAATTTGCCACAAAAGTTTAAAGCAGATGAAGAGCTATTGAAAAAAGTAGTCAATATTATTGACAATAAACTTTTAAACATTGATATCCATATTGGCTTAATACTAACAGGAGATCAATTTGTTGACAATGAAAAAAATCTTGAAACAATTAAAAAAAATTTCAAAGATGCCTTAGCTGTAGATATGGAAGGAGCTGCAATAGCTCAAGTAGCACACATATTTAAAATACCATTCATAATCATTCGCTCAATTTCTGATCTACCAAACAATAAAGACAACCATATAGACTTTAATAAATTTTTAAAAGAATCATCAATAAATTCAAGCAAAATGACAAAGGAACTTATTAGGCTAATATGAATAAAACAATAGTAGCTAACCAAACTTTAACTTCTGAAGCTGTATCTGAAGGACATCCAGATAAAATTGCAGATCAAATCTCTGACGCCATCCTTGATGAGATACTAAAAGAAGATAAAAATGCAAAAGTAGCTTGCGAAGTCATAATTGCACAAAATTTAGTAGTAATAGCAGGAGAAATCAATAGTCCTGTTAAAAAAAACATAGATATAAAAGAAATTGCTAAAAATATCATTAAAGATATAGGCTATACAAATATTGATTATGGACTTGATTACAAAACAATAACGGTAATAGACGCTATTGGCAATCAATCACGTGACATTATAAACGCAATTGAAAAAAAAGAATCTAATAGCCTTGGAGCAGGCGATCAGGGAATAATATTTGGATACGCCTGCGATGAAACAGAAAATTTTTTACCTGCTCCTTATGAACTCGCCAATTCAATTCTAAAAAAAGCCAGCAATCTTAGAAAATCAGGAGCAATAAAATGGTTGCGGCCCGACTCAAAATCTCAAGTTACTATAGAATACGATAAAAATAGAAACCCTGTAAAAATAAAAAATATTATAGTCTCTCATCAACACCATCCAAACATCTCCCAAAAACTAATAAGACAAACAATAATTGAAGAAATTATCAAGCCCACCATTCAAGACAAATCAATAATTGATGAAAATACTATTTATTGCATTAATCCTTCTGGAAATTTTGTAATTGGTGGGCCTACCGGAGATACTGGCCTTACAGGAAGAAAAATTATTGCCGATAGTTATGGAGGATTTGCAAGACATGGAGGAGGAGCATACAGCGGAAAAGATGCCACAAAAGTAGACAGATCGGCTGCCTACATGGCAAGATATATAGCAAAAAATATGGTGGCAGCTGGAATTTCTAAAGAATTTGAACTACAACTCGCATATGCAATTGGAATTGAAAACCCAATATCTATTCAAATAACCGCAGGAATAAATGATCCCAAATATGCAAACAAAATATTAAATTTTATTATCAATAACTTTGATTTAACTCCCAAAGGTATAATTGAAAAATTAAAACTAAAACAACCCATATATCTCAAAACTTGTACTTATGGTCATTTTGGAAAAAATGATTTTGAATGGGAAAAATTAGATTTTGTAAAAAAAATACAAACAGTGCTAAAAAAATGAAAAAAATAACAAGCTTTACAATAGATCATACAAAATTAAACCCCGGCATATATGTCTCAAGAAAAGATACTTTTGAAAATGTAATGTTTACTACAATAGACATTAGAATCAAAGCTCCCAACATTGAACCAATAATTGAAAATGCAGCAATACACACAATAGAGCACATAGGAGCTACTTTGCTTAGAAATAATGAGGTCTGGGCCGAAAAAATAGTATATTTTGGTCCTATGGGATGCAGAACTGGCTTTTACTTAATAATTTTTGGAGACTATGAAAGTAAAGATCTTATTGATTTAATATCATGGCTTTTTTCTGAAATCTTAAATTTTTCAGAGCCTATTCCAGGCGCAAGCGATAAAGAATGCGGAAATTATAAGGAACACAATCTTGATATGGCTAAATATGAATCTTCTAAATACTTGCAAATATTAAACAATATCAAAGAAGAAAATTTAAAATATCCCTAGATCATAAAATTTACAAAATAGAAAGTATTTCGCTGTCATTTTTTGTTGCTACGTCAAACTGAAAAATAAAGCCCAGGGTTATTTTATGCATTTGATTTAAAAGTAAAGATTTGTTGTAAAAAATTGGAGAAGCTGTATATTCCAAAAAAATAAAATCTATATTAATCCTAGCTCCAATGTCTACTACCAAAACAAAATTACTCATCAATATCCAATCACTTGAGCCTATAAAACAAATTTTTGCACCAATATATGAAAATTTTAAACCTGTAAAAAAGGTTAAACTAAACATTGGGGTATAAGGCAAAAAGAAATAATTACCATACATTCTCAATGAGAATGTAACATCTTTTACTATGGAATAATTTAGAAAATGCTTCAAATATGCTTGATCATCCAACATAAATATAATCTCTTTAGTATAAGGAGTGTGACTTGGCAAAAATTTAATATCTAAATTAAATTCTCCACCAAATGCAAAATTTTGAGAAACATTAACACCAAGCCCACTGAAAAATTGATACTTAAGTCTTTCATAGAAGAATAAATCTCGAGTAAAATTATCAACACCAATCCCAATTCCACTGTAGACATTAAGATAACCAGGAATTCCTGAATAAATTCTCAATGTATTAAACATAAAAACAAAAAAGAATAAAAAGTTTCTTCTCACAAAGAATCCTTTTTGGCAAAATAAAATTAAATATTCATACTTATTTTCATAGACAACTCTTTGAATTTTTCAACTTCAAGATTAAGTTTATTACCCCTCTTAAGACCAAAACCATCATTTTTAAATCTTGGAATTATATGAAAATGAGTATGAAAAACTTCTTGCCCTGCACCAGCCCCCAAAGCAGAATAAATATTTATTCCATCATAAATACTTGGGTTTATTCTCTTTAAAGCATTTGAAATTTTTTTACATACTCTTAAAACTCTCTCATTAAATTTATCATCCATGTTTAATAAATTCTCACTATGTTCTTTGGGAATAACAAGAGTATGCCCAACAGTTAAAGGATTAATATCCAAAAATGCTAAAACTAAATCATCCTCATAAACTTTATAACTAGGAAGCTCTTTGTTTACTATTTTACAAAAAATACAATCATACATTAAAAATATCCTATTATAAAAAAATAACAATCAACATGTTTAAATGAAATTTAAACAGCATAACTAACTAAAACCCATTTTGCTATATTAAAATAAGCTATTAAAGTAATAGCATCTGCAATCGTAGTGATTAAAGGGCCTGCCATAAGCGCTGGATCCAACTTCAAAATTTTAGCAACAATTGGCAAAAGACCTCCCAATATCTTAGCTACTGTTAAACTTACCATCAAGCAAGATGAAACTACAAAGGCTATTTTCAACTTATCAGAATGGTGTGGAGCTACAAAAAATACAATTCTTAAAAAATTAACACTAGCAAGAATTATTCCCACTAGAATACTAACACATATTTCCTTTAAAAACACTTTAAAAAAATCTTTTACCTTAACAGTGCCAAGAGCAAGCTCACGAATTATTAAAGCAGATGCCTGAGAACCAGCATTGCCTGAAGTATCCATTAAAAGGGGAATAAAACTAGCCAAAACCACTAAAGACAACATTAAATTTTGATAATTTGAAATGATTGTTGCTGTAAAAGTAGAAGATATCATAAGAACTAAAAGCCAAATTATCCTATTTTTTGTCATAACCAAAATAGAAGTATCAAGATAAGATGTGTCTAGAGGCTTAACAGCCGCAATCATTTGAAAATCTTCAGTATTCACAGATTGAATAACCTCTAAAATATCATCGATAATAATAACCCCTATCATTCTTCCTTCATTATCAACAACAGGAACACTGGTAATATCATGTTTTTGAAAAAGAAGTGCAACATCTTCTTTCTCATCATTGACCCCCACAATATAAAACCCGCTACTTCTCATTATTGACGACAGAATGACATCATCTTTAGCTAATATTAAATCCTCAATTTTTACAACTCCTTTTAAATGCTTTTCATCATCTGTAATATAATAGGTGTAAATATCTTCTTTAGTTTTAGCTACCTTTCTAATATAGTCAAGAGCTTTACCAACGGTAAAATCTTCTTTAAGTTCAACATATTCAATTGTTACAATCGAACCTGCAGAGTCATCGCTGTAAGACAAAAATTTATTAATAATTTCTCTATTCTCTTCTGTAGAACTTGCTAAAAATCTCTGAACAACATTTGCAGGAACCTCTTCTAAAAGATCAATAACGTCATCAAGATTTAGCTCATCAATCATTTCGCTTATTTCTTTATTAGTAAAAGAATTTGCTAATTTGTTTTTTGTAGATTGGTCAAAATTATAAAAAGTTTCAACTGCTATTTTTTTGGGCAAAAATCTGTAAAGCAAAATCAATTCAGATCCATTAAGCCTTTTAAGAGCTTCAGCAATGTCAAAGGAATCATGCTTTAAAAATTTTTCTTTAATTTTAGAATAACTCTTCTCTTTAAGAAAAATTCTCAATTCATCAATATCTATCATTAAAAGGCCTCCAAAAATTTAAATTTTACAAGACATTTAATGAATCTAATTCATCAAAGCTTATCCAAAAGCATAGAACATCTTCCTGAAGGAATAGGAAGGGTTTTTTCTTTTTTGTTTAATATATTTATTGTAAAATAATAAAGTTTTTCAGATTCCATTTTTATTTCCCAGCCTCTTTTCCCTTTATTGCAAATTATTGTAGTTTGATTTTTTTTAAGAGATAAGCTTTCTATCCCCATAATCTCAAGAGTGGGTATGTTCCAATATACAGTTTTATCAGGTAAACTAATTGTAAGTCCAATAATATTTTCTATCATTAAACTAATGCTAAAAAGCGCAAGATAACAAATAAGACCTTTCTCAGTATAAGTTTTTTTATTAGAATCAAAATACGCAGGTCCTTCTTGCATAGGTTTATAAGCTTCCCAAATGTGCCCTTTAATTTTATTAAAAGGCATTAAAGTGTCTAATATATAATACAAATGTCTTATAGTAAATTCTCTTGCAATATTTGCACGACCACAATATTCAAGACCTTTGATCACAAAAAAATTCATATAAGTATACACTGAACCATAATATCCATTGCCATCCTCGCTAAAACCTGGCTCACTAACAGAAAGTGTTGGAAAAGGATTTGGAGTCCCAAAATGCTTAGCGCTTTTTAAATAAAAAATCATTCTTTCTATTCTGTCCTCACTAGGAATCTCGGAAAGCATTGGGAAAAAGCCTACTATTGTCTTAATTTCAAGAATATTTTCATTAACATCAAGATCATAATAAAATCCATCTTTTTCGCTCCACATTAAAGAATTAATTTTGACCTTAAGGGAAAAAAATCGTTTTTTGTATTCAAGTGATAAGTTTTTATCATTTAAAATGTCTGCTAATTTAGAAATACAATATGCACTATGAACTTGTAATGAATTAAAATCTACAGGATAATATGCATCTACTCTTGGGGAGTTTTTATAAAAAATTTTATTTACATCAATTGAATAAAGACCATTTTCCTTTAAAAATTTCCTCTCTATCCATTTATAATACTTATCAAGAATTGGCAAAACTTCAGAAATTCTCTTTTTATTTCCTGTTTTATGATATAAGTTATATTCAGCCCATGCAAAAATAGGAAATCCAATATTCTCTTCATTATCATCAAGATCAATAATAGCATTGTTATTGTCATATCTAGCTCTGATTGCACCAGATTCTTCCTGCAATTGATAAAATTTATCAATTGCAGATGTAGATGAATATTCCCCATTACTATAGACAAGAAAAAAGCTTGAAATACAAGCTTGCATTTGATCTATATAATCGCAATTCTCAGAATAATAATTTTTATCTTTTTTACCCCTATCTGCAACTTTTTGTAAAATAACCTTATCTTGAATCCAAGATAAACTTTTATTATAAATATCAATAAAGTCTTGATCATAATAGTAAATTTTGGGAAACATTTTTTTATTCAATGCCAAATCCTCTAAAACAATAGAAATATACTTCTATTTATTATAACACAATAAATACAACATAATTAAAAAATTAAAAACTGGAAAATTAAAATCTTTTTATTTAAAAAGTTTATAACTTTAATATTTGTTTTATAAAAATTTCATATCCTTCCTGATTGCAAGGAACAATAATCTCTTTATTGATTATTTTTCTTTCAAGAGCTTTTATGTATTCAAATTCATCCGCATTAGACAAACCAACAACACCATCTCTTAATCCCATTTGAACAATTTTCCCACCTTCCCAAACATTATTATTTTTAATATATTCGCTGGTAATCAAATACAATGCGTCTCCAACGTTTTTTATAACAGAAGTAATAAAATTTTTGGGAGCAAGATGTGACTGGTCTTGATCAGCTCCAATAACATAATAACCATCACCAAGCTTTTTTGCTGCCTCAATAACACCAACTCCTGCTAAACCAGCCGCAAAATGAATTACATCTATCCCTTTAGAATACATTTTATTAGCCATAACTCTACCAATATCAACATCGGAAAAAGAATTGGAATATTCACTTATAATCTCTATATCTTTATTTGCATACTTTGCACCAGCTTCGTAACCATAACGAAATGCATCTACTATATCTCCCTTCACTCCTCCTATAAAACCTATTTTTCCAGAAAAGCTTTTTTTAGCTGCAATATAGCCAGCCAAAAAAGCGCCTTGCTCTACTCTAAAAACAACAGCAATTAAATTTTTAGGAATCTGAACATCCTCTCCATAAATAGGATCTATTATTCCATAGCTAATTTTTGGATTCTCTAATGAAGCCGACAAAGAAGAATCTGTAAGCATATATCCTACAAGCCAAATCAAGGCTGAGCCATTCGTTTTTAAATTATCAAGATCTGAAACATAACTAGAATAAACTCCAGAGATAGCACTAGAAAAAATTTTTTCAATACTTTCTGGAAAATCTTTTTTCAACTGCAATAAAGCCTCATTAGCACTAGAATTAAAAGATTTGTCATCAAGAACACCATCTACCAACATGGATATCTTAATTTTTCTTGAACCAGATTCCATTCCATTTCTACTAAAGCAAGAAGCCAACAAAATACCAAATATAAAAATTGCAATCCTCATATAGAAAATTTCTCCATTTCAATCATTCAAACAAAGCCAACGTGTTTCTTATACTTAAAAATAAAACCTATAAATTGATTCTTTATTTAAATAAATTCTTTAAGAAATTTTTCATAACTTTCCTTATTATATGGAACAATAATTTCTTTGTTGATTATTTTGCTAGAAAGACTATCAATTTCTTTTTCAAGTTCAAAGGGAATCATCTTAGGATTTCTTACAAACCCCACAACTCCTTCTTTAAGGCCATAATTTATTAATTTTCCACCTTCGAAAGTATTAGTTTTTAAATAGTTAGATGTAAAAATATTTAAAGATCTGCCAACATCTTTAGTTGTAGATGTAATAACGTTATTGGGAGCAAGATATGATTGATCCTCATCAACTCCAATAATATAATGCCCAGAACCAAGTTCTTTTGCAACCTCAATAGCCCCAATTCCTCCAAGACCTGCAGCATGATGAATAATGTCTATCCCATCGGAATACATTTTAGTTGCAACACTTCTACCAGCTTCAAGGTCAGCAAAACTACCAATATACTGAGTAGATATCTTTATATCTTTATTAGCATATTTAGCGCCAGCCTCATACCCATACCTGAAAGCATCTACTATCGCACCCTCTATTCCTCCTAAAAATCCAATTTTGCCTGTTTTAGAAATTTTTGCAGCAATATAACCTGTTAAAAATGCACCCTCTTGAGATCTAAAGGTCATACCCACCAAATTCGCAGGAATAGTATCGTTAGAATAAACAGGATCAATAATTGCATATTTCATCTCGGGATTTTGCAAAGAGACAGCCTTAGCCACATCGCTAAATCTATACCCAATAAGCCAAATTAAATTTGAACCCGCATCTTTAAGTGCTTCAAGATCAGATAAATAAGAATTTGATGAAGATTCTTTTAAAACAAGATCAATCTTAAATTCCTCTTTAACTTTTTTTACGCCATTGAAAGCACTCTCATTAAAAGATTTATCATCAAAAGTTCCATCAATTATTAAAGATACCTTGGGAATTTCACTCTCAAGACTACTCCTACCACTACAAGATAAAAAAATAATACTTTCAAACAAAATCAACAACAATAATTTATTCATAAACTTCCTCCTTTTACAAATAAAGCTATACCTAAGTAGTTTATAACTTTGATTTAAATAAATCAAATGCATATTCACTATCAGGAACAATAATTTCTCCACTTATTATTTTATTTTCCAGATCAACAACTTCATCGATTAATCTATTATTTAAAACATCAGGATCTTTAACAATTTCTATTACTCCTTCCTTTAGCCCCCTATCAATAACAATCCCGCCTTTAAAAACCCCATTATTAATATACTCTGATGAAATAGAATAAATAACCTTTCCAATATCCTTAAGTATTGAAGTAATAACATTTTGAGGCGCAATATATGATTGATCTTGATTTAAACCAATAACATAATATTTAGGTCCAAGCTCCTTAGCAGCGTCATAAACTCCAAGACCAGTTATGCCAGCTATTGGGAAAATAACGCCTACTTTATCCTCTTTATACATGAATAGAGCCATTGCTTTGCCTTTCTCCTTATCAAAAAGAGAAGGTGCTTTTTTTGAAACTAATCTTAATTTAGGATTAGCATAAAAAATTCCAGCCTTAAAACCAAATTTAAAATCATTTAAATATTCACTCACAGGGCCTGTTAAAATTCCAATCTTTTCTTTTCTGCTCATCTTGGCAGCAATATACCCAGCCAAAAATGCAGCCTCTTCATTTCTGAACTTAATAGCCAGAGAATTCTTAGGAACATGTATATCACCATAATCAAAAGCATCTATAATACCATAACAAATATCTGGGCGTTCGTACGAAAGCCTAACTGACAAACCAGAAAATTGGTATCCAATCAGCCAAAAAAGATTTAAAGGATTTTTTTGAACCTCATAAGCATCCTCTGCCATTGCTTCATCAACAGTAAGAAGTCTTTTACCCTCAATAGGGTAAGGCCTTAAAGATTTAGTTATAAGTTTTACTCCAAAATTATCTCTAAGTTTTACAACACCACTATGAACGCTTTGATTATAGCCTTTATCATAAAAGCTACCATTAGCCAAAACACCTACAACAACTTTGTCAGATTTAACAGAGTCTTTATTAGATTTAAAACAAGCAAATTCTAATAAAGATAAAGAAATAAAAATAAACTTTTTAAACAAAATTAATCCCCTCCTTACAAAATTTATTTAAAAAATTCTAAACTTTAAAAATTAAAATATTAACTTTATTCTGCTAATAAGTAGTAATCTTTATTTATAAAATTTATTTATAAAATAAAAATTTCAATAAACCTTTTTTTAAAAAATACCTCTAGCATTAATAAAAACACGGCAGTAGAAAAAATAATTTTTCTTACATCACCATAAAATTTAAATTTAAACCCTTTTGTAAGTTTTAATTTAAATTAAAACTTACAACAATTAAAAGACTCTCTGAAATATCTTTAAAGAATTAAAAAGATTTTTCACAAACCAAATCTATAAAAATCAAGTTAATTTTCTATTTAAAAAACAAAGCTATCATAAGATACCTTGTCATAAGGCGCTCTTATTATACCATTAATTATACTTTGCCCGATTTTCAATGATTTGTTATAAATCTCAGAATAATTTGATTTTAAGTTTTCATTTAAAACCAAACCAAGCCCATCTTCTTTAAGCCCAAAAAACATGGTCTTGCCCCCATCCAAAACTCCAGTTTCTAAATACTTTTTTGTTAAACTATACATCAATGAATCAACTTTCTTTACAGCAGAAACAATAACATTATTGGGAGCAAGATAAGATTGATCCTGATCGACTCCAATAATATAATGATCAGGCCCTAATTCTTTTGCAGCCTCAATTGCTCCTATACCAGAAAGTCCTGCAGCTGCAAATATAATATCAACCCCATCTCGATACATATTAGATGCTGTTGAGCGACCAAGTCCAAAGTCCCCAAATGTGCCAACATATTGAGAGATCACTTTAATATTGGAGTTTGCATACTTAGCACCAGCTTCGTATCCATACATAAAAGATTCTAAAACTTTTCCCTTAACTCCTCCAATAAATCCGATCTTACCCGTTTTAGAAGCCTTTGACGCAAAATATCCTGCTAAAAAAGCCACCTCTTCGGATTTAAAATTAATATTAAGAAGATTTTTGGGTATTTGAATTTCATTATAAACCCCTTCTATGATTGCATAACTAGTAGAAACATTCTCACTGGCCCTTTGAAAAAGAATATCTGAAAATTTAAATCCAACTCCCCAAATCAAATTTGAATTACCATCTTCTAAGTTTGCAATATCTCCTAAATAAGAATTACTTGTAGATGCTTTTTCAATTATATTTATATTAAAATCTGCCTTTAATTTTCTTATCGCCTTAGAAGAACTTTCATTAAATCCTTTATCATCAAAAGCACCATCAACTATAAGCGAAACTGTTTTTGCCTCCGACCTACTATCATCAGAGCCATAACAAGCAACAATAAATAAAAAAATTAAAAAATAATAAACTTTTTTTAACACAAAAATGCCCTCCTTACTTGCATATAAACAAAAAAAGACACCTTCTTTAAGGTGTCTTTTTACCATCTATAATGAGTAAAAGCTTTATTTGCTTCAGCCATTCTATGGGTATCTTCTTTCTTTTTAAAAGCAGCCCCAGTAGAATTATATGCATTTAAAAGTTCGTTTGACAACTTCTCCTTCATAGACCTACCACTAGAATTTCTAGCAGCAAAAATAATCCACTTCATGGCCAAAGCTTCTCTTCTCTCTTCTCTAACTTCAACAGGAACTTGATATGTAGCACCTCCCACTCGTCTACTTCTTACTTCTACTAATGGCTTAATATTGTCTAAAGCTTTATAAAAAACAGCCATCTTATCACTATCTTCAAGCTTATCAGCAAGTAAATCGATTGAACTATAAAGTATACTCTCGCTTATTGATTTTTTTCCATCATACATCATTCTGTTTGCAAATTTTGCAACAATTCTAGAATTATACCTAGTATCAACAAAAACTTTCTTTTTGATTTTTTTATTTTTTCTTGACATATTTAATATTAACCCACCTTTCAGTTAAGCTTTAGGCTTTTTTGTTCCATACTTAGATCTACCTTTTTTTCTATTGTTAACACCAAGGGTATCCTTAGCTCCTCTAACAATATGGTACCTTACTCCAGGCAAATCTTTAACTCGGCCACCTCTAATCAGAACCACAGAGTGTTCTTGTAAATTATGACCAATTCCTGGAATATATGCTGTTACTTCAAATCCATTTGAAAGTCTAACACGTGCTACTTTTCTTAAGGCTGAATTAGGCTTTTTAGGAGTTACAGTCATTACACGTGTACAAATTCCTCTTCTTTGAGGACAATTTTGAAGCGCAGGAGATGCTGTCTTCTCCGTTTGACTTTTTCTAGGCTTTCTAATTAACTGATTAATTGTAGGCATTTATAAACGCTCCCCTTTTCTTGAAACTATTAATAAAATGGTAGCAAATATATCACTTATTTTCAAGCTAAACTTCAGAATCTATATTTTCGCTAACTTTAATTTTTTTATAAAGCCCCATACCAGTTCCAGTAGGAATTAAATGCCCAATTACAACATTTTCTTTCAATCCCCTAAGATCATCTATTTTTCCAGCAATAGAAGCATCTGTTAATACTTTTGTTGTTTCCTGGAAAGAAGCTGCAGAAATAAAAGAATCTATATTAAGAGAAGTCTTAGTTACTCCTATAAGAATTGGACTTGCTATTGCTGGTTCACCACCTTGTTCGATTACTTTTCTATTTTGCTCATAAAAAGTGTGCTTATCTACCTTTTGCCCATAAACAAAATTAGTATCGCCAACTGCTACAATCTTAACCTTTTTCATCATTTGCTTAATTATCACACCAATATGTTTGTCATTAATGCTAACACCTTGTTTTCGATAAACATCCTGAATTTCTGCCAACAGAAATTCTTGCAAACTAATCCCACCTAAAATTTCAAGCACATCATGAGGATTAATTCTACCATCACAAAGCATGTCTCCTGCTTTAACAATATCTCCATCTCTAACCAAAAGATGTTTGCCGGCTGGAATATAATGTTTATGCTCAACTCCATACTCATCTAAAATATTAATAAGCCTTTTACCTTTTTGAATTGATTTAAATTGCACAATTCCACTTACTTTGGCCATTTCAGTTAAATTCTTAGGAATTCTTGTTTCAAAAAGATCATTAACACGAGGCAATCCCCCTGTAATATCTTGAGTTTTTTCAGAGCCTTTAGAGAGTTTAGCAATAATATCTCCTATATTAATATTCTGACCATCTTCAACTTGAAGATACGCATCACCTGGTAATACATAAGATGCAACCTCCATGCCACTACTATCAATAATAAAAATTCTAGGATCAAGAGATTCAAAAACATTATCTGTAATTCTTTTTTCAACATTGCCTGTTTCAGTATTTATCTCCTCTTTAAGAGTGGTTCCTAAAATAATATCCTTAAATTTAATTTTACCCTTAACCTCTGCAATAATGGGCTCTGCAAATGGATCAAATGTACCAATAACTTTGCCCGATTCAACATAATCACCAACCTCTATTTCAAGCCTTGTACCAGCTTTCAAAGCAACTTCTTGCTCTTCTGATACTATGAAAAAATTATCGTCTCTTAATTTAACATAACCAATATAAGAAGAGAGAATCTCTACACCCTTATTATCAACAAACAAAGGAATTCCTTTGATTACTCTTTGAGAATCTAAAACTTTAATCTCTTTTATATTCTTAATTTTTTCCTCATAAAAAACATTAATTATTTTTAAAGTTCCTTTTCTTGTGAAAAGAATTCCATTGTCAACCCTAACATTAAAACCTTCTATGCCATTAAGTATAAAGGCATTCTTTAAAGATATTTTATCATCCTCACTACCAGCCTGAGCAACTCCACCAATATGAAAAGTTCTCATAGTTAATTGAGTACCCGGTTGACCTATGGACTGAGCAGCAATTATTCCTACAGCCTCGCCAATGTTAACAGGTTTGTTCTTAGAAAAGTCTCTACCATAACATTTTTGACAAACGCCGTGCTCAGCTTCACACGTTAAAACAGATCTAATCACAAGTTTTTCAATACCAATTTTCTCTAATAACTCTATTTTAGCTTCTGAGATTTCTTCATTTGCATCTAAAACAATCTCGCCAGTAATTGGATTTTTTATTCTTTCAATAGAATAACTTCCAACAGCTTTTTCTTTTAAAGATTCTAATATTTCTTCACCATTTTTTACAGTTTCAACTTTTATTCCGTTTATAGTCCCACAATCTTCTATTCTAACAACAACATCTTGAGCAATGTCTACTAATCTTCGAGTTAAATATCCAGCATCGGCTGTCTTAAGAGCAGTATCTGCTAAACCCTTTCTTGCTCCATTTGTAGATATAAAAAACTCTATCACAGAAAGACCTTCTTTAAAGTTAGAAATAATTGGAAGCTCAATAATATCTCCAGAAGTTTTTGCCATCAATCCTCTCATGCCAGCAAGTTGCCTTATTTGATTTCTACTACCTCTAGCACCAGAATCTGCCATCATATATATAACATTAAATCCATCTCTGTCTCTCTTTAAAATTTCCATCATCTTATTAGTAAGCTCTTCGTTGGTCTTTAGCCAAACAGAAACTACATTATTATATCGTTCTTCACCAGTAATAACACCTTTAGCATAATCATTTTGAATTTTAGCAATCTCTTTATTGGCCCTTTCTACATACGTTCTTTTTTCATCAGGAACAATAATATCGCTCATACTAATTGTGCACCCAAACTTAGTAGCATACCTAAAACCAAGCTCTTTGATAATGTCAAGCATTTCAATTACGATAGAAGAACCATGAACTACATAAACTTTTGATATTAAAATTTGTAGCTCCAAATCACTAAGAGTTTTATTTACAAATTCAATTCCATTAGGCAAAGCCTCATTAAATATAACCCTACCGGCTGTGGTTTTTTTGTATTCGCCAGCAATTTTTACATAAATAGAAGCATTATAATCTAGACTTCTATTATTTATGGCAAGAATAACATTATTAAAGTTTAAAAACTTTTTACCTTCTCCAACAACATTCTTTTTTTCCATCGTTAAATAATATAGGCCCAAAACAATATCTTGAGATGGAAAAACAATAGGATGCCCATTAGCAGGATTTAAAAGATTATTTGTTGAAAGCATCAAAGCCCAACTTTCAGCTTGTGCTGCTGGAGTAAGAGGCACATGCACTGCCATTTGATCACCATCAAAATCAGCATTATATGCATGACAAACAAGAGGATGCAATTTTATTGCCTTACCTTCAACCAACACAGGCTCAAAAGCCTGAATTCCAAGCCTATGAAGAGTGGGCGCCCTATTTAAAAGAATAGGATGCTCTTTGATAACAAGATCTAAAATTTGCCATACCTCGTCAACTTCTTGTTCGATTAAATTCTTTGCTCTTTTGATATTAAAAACAGCTTCACTCTCAATTAACCTTCTTATAACAAAAGGTTTAAACAGTTCAAGAGCCATTTTCGCAGGCAATCCACATTGATGTAGCTTCAGCTCAGGCCCAACAACAATCACAGAACGACCAGAATAATCTACTCTTTTACCAAGAAGATTTTGCCTAAACCTTCCCTGCTTACCTTTTAATGCGTCGGAAAGCGACTTAAGAGGCCTACTAGATGAGCCTTTGACAACCTTTCTTTTATGAGAATTATCAAAAAGAGAGTCTACCGATTCTTGAAGCATTCTTTTTTCGTTTCTCACAATAATCTCTGGCGCATTAAGAAGAAGTAACTTCCTTAAACGATTATTTCTATTTATAACTCTTCTGTAAAGATCATTAAGATCAGATGTTGCAAAGCGCCCTCCATCAAGCTGAACCATTGGCCTAATCTCTGGAGGAATAACAGGAAGAACTTCCATAATCATCCATTCTGGCTTATTCCCAGAAATTTTAAAATTCTCAATAATTTCAAGACGTCTTAAGAGTTTCTTATCGGTTTTATCATCTTTATCTATCATTTGAATCCTAAGCTTAGATGAAAGCTCATCAAGATCAAGATTTTCAAGAAGAGTTTTAATAGCCTCAGCTCCCATAGAAGCATTAAAAGACATACCATATCGTTCTCTAGCCTCTATATACTCATCTTCATTTAAAAGCTGCATTTTTTTAAGATCAGTATCACCCGGCTCAATTACTACATATTTTTCATAATAAAGAATAGAATTTAAACTAGATGCCGTAATATCAAGCAAAAGCCCAATCCTAGAGGGTATATATTTGTAATACCAAATATGAGCAACTGGAGCTGCTAGCTCAATATGCCCCATTCTTTCACGTCTAACCTTAAAATGGGTAACCTCTACATTACAACGATCACAAATAATACCCTTATATCTAACCGATTTAAATTTACCGCAATAACATTCCCATTCCTTTGTAGTCCCAAAAATCCTTTCACAAAAAAGCCCATCCTTTTCGGGTCTTAAAGTTCTATAATTAATAGTCTCGGACTTTTTAACCTCTCCATAAGACCAATTTCTAATTTGGTCAGGAGATGCTATTTTAATTTTTATTCTTTCAAAATCTTTTATCTCTTTCATAAAAACTCCAAAAACCTAGCTTTTATTAATCAATTCTTCTTCTTTTTCTGTCAAAGGAACCTGATTCCCAGCATCATCATAAATTGATAAATCAAGTCCAAGCCCTCTAAGCTCTTGCATTAGCACATTAAAAGATTCAGGAATCCCCGATACATTAGTAGGAACACCTTTTACTATGTTTTCATATATCTTAACTCTGCCTGACATATCATCAGATTTAACTGTTAAAAGTTCTTGAAGGGTGTGCGCCGCACCATAAGCTTCAAGAGCCCAAACCTCCATTTCTCCAAGTCTTTGCCCACCAAATTGAGCTTTTCCTCCAAGAGGTTGTTGAGAAACAAGAGAATATGGACCTGTTGATCTTGCATGCATTTTATCATCAACAAGGTGGTGTAGTTTGAGCATATAAATCACCCCAACCATTACTTCATTTTCGAAAGGCTCGCCTGTATAACCATCATATAAAATTTCTTTAGAAGTTGGATTAAATCCAGCTTTTTTTAATTTTTCCTGAATTTGTTCATTTGTAGCAGATTCAAAAACAGGAACATTATAAGATTCACCAAGATATTTACCAGCAAGACCTAATTGAGATTCCATTAACTGTCCGATATTCATTCTAGATGGAACCCCCAAAGGATTCAAGCATATATCAAGAGGGGTTCCGTCTGCAAGATAAGGCATATCTTCAACAGGAAGAATCTTTGCAACAACACCCTTATTTCCATGTCGTCCAGCCATTTTATCACCCTCTTTAAGCTTCCTTTTTTTGGCAACATAAACTTTAAGTATCTCCTCAACTCCAGGAGAAAGATTGCCAACATCCTCTTTAGTAATCCTTTGAACATCAATAACTGTACCCTCAGTACCATGAGGAACTTTTAATGAATTATTTTTAACATCTTTTGCTTTTTCTCCAAAAATGGAAGTTAAAAGTCTAAATTCAGGAGTAATGTCTCCTTCTGACTTTGGAGTAACTTTACCAACCAGAATATCACCAGGCTTTACATAAGTTCCTATCCGTATAATCCCATTTTCATCTAATTTGTTTAATATCTTTTCGCTAACATTCGGTATATCTCCTGTAACTTTCTCAGGACCAAGTTTAGTTTCTCTTACTTCTATGCTAAATTCTTTGATATGAATAGACGTATAAAGATCTTCCTTTACAATTCTATCAGAAATTAATATAGCATCCTCATAATTAAATCCATTCCAAGGAATAACTCCTAGCAACAAATTATTGCCAAGAGCAAGCTCCCCACATCTAGTAGCAGGACCATCAGCTATTATCTCTCCTTTGTCAACCTTTTGACCCTCTTTAACTAAAACAGATTGATTAAAACAAGTATCTTGATTTGTCCTTTCATACTTAACAATATGATATTCATCTAAATCTTTGGCATTCTCTGCTTCAAAAGGTTTAATAACTATCTTACTACTTGTTGCAAGAATAACTTCTCCACTTCTTTTAGCCTTAACAACTACTCCTGAATCTTTTGCAACAACACTTTCCATACCAGTACCAACAATAGGAGGCTTAGGAAAAAGCAGGGGTACTGCTTGTCTTTGCATGTTAGAACCCATAAGAGCTCGATTTGCATCATTGTGCTCAAGAAAAGGAATTAGCGCCGAAGATACTGAAATCAACTGTCTAGGAGAAACATCCATATAGTCTATGTTTTTAGGGCTTGTTGTAGTATAATCACCAGAAATTCTAACAGAAACTAAATCTTCAAGATACTTTCCATCAGAATTAAAAGCAGCATTAGCCTGAGCAATGCACTTTTTCTCTTCGTCAATAGCAGATAAATATTCCAATTCGTCAGTCACCTCTCCATTAATAACTTTCCTATAAGGAGTTTCTAAAAAACCATAATCATTAACTCTGGAATAAGTAGCCAAAGAAACAATAAGCCCGATATTTGGCCCTTCAGGAGTTTCAATAGGACACATTCTGCCATAATGAGTATAATGTACGTCTCTTACTTCAAATCCTGCCCTATCTCTTGAAAGCCCCCCTGGACCAAGAGCATTAAGACGTCTTTTGTGAGTAAGCTCAGCTAAAGGATTGACCTGATCCATAAACTGTGAGAGCTGGCTGGTTGCAAAAAATTCTTTAACAGCAGATACAATAGGTTTAACGCTTATTAATTCTTGAGGCTTTAGATTAAAAACTTCTTTGTTAGACATTCTATCTTTAGCAATTTTTTCAACTCTTGACATTGCGCCTTTATATATATTAGTAAGAAGCTCCCCAACAGAACGAACTCTTCTATTTCCTAAATGGTCAATATCATCAAGAATATCATGGCCTTCATATATTCTCAAAAGATGAGATATGGTGTTAACAATATCATCCATAGTTAAAACCGATGTACTTAAATCATCTAATCCAAATTTTTTAGAAAGTTTATAGCGACCTACACTTCCAAGATCATATCTTCTTTCAGAAAAGAATATAGTTTTTAAATCGTTTTCAGCATTATCAATTGATATTGGCTCGCCAGGAAAAAGAGAGCCATAAACAGCCAGCATAACTGATTCTTTTGGAAGCTCTTTAGAGCCATCCTTTAAAGCAAAAAAAGCATCTTCTTTTTCAA
Organism: Borreliella mayonii; assembly: GCF_001945665.1. Taxonomy (NCBI): domain Bacteria; kingdom Pseudomonadati; phylum Spirochaetota; class Spirochaetia; order Spirochaetales; family Borreliaceae; genus Borreliella; species Borreliella mayonii. Next base: position 405,059 of record NZ_CP015780.1, read on the forward strand.
GACAATTTAAAATAACATTCGAACTTACAAAGCACTTTCCAGGAATAGCATTATAACCATCAAAATCAACAAGCTCTATTTCATTTACTCCATTTTGTAAAAAATCTTCAACATCTTGCAGAGTAATTTTATCTCCTGCCCGATAATACATATTCTCTCTTATGTTAATACTCTTGGCTAAATATTGCCCCGGAAGATCTCTTTTTGTACCATCTTCAACTTTAATTTTTTTAATGTTGTAAAAAGTTTCTATTATTTTTTCTCTCGTATCAAACCCCAAAGCTCTTAAAAAAAGAGTTATGAGTATTCTTTTTTTTCTATCTATTTTTACATAAAGATAATCTTTTTTAGAATCAATCTCAAATTCCAACCAAGAACCACGATAAGGAATTATTCTAGCAGAATACAAATCTTTTTCTTTATAAAAAACAACTCCTGGAGATCTGTGAATCTGAGAAACAACAACCCTCTCAGCCCCATTAATAATAAAAGTGCCCCTTTCTGTCATTAAAGGAATAGTTCCCATGTACACGTCTTTTTGCCTTATTTCCCCAGTAGTCAAAAATTGCAAATTCAGTCTTACTTTTAAAACAGCCTCATAACTTTGACCCTTTCTTTTACATTCTTTTTCTGTAAAATTAAGAGCATCATTTTCTATATAATATCTTTCATACTCAAGAGCAACATCACCATTTCCACTTTTAATGGGAAATATATTTCTAAAAACAGACTCAAGGCCTTCATTAAGTAAAGGTTTTTTATTTTTTAATTTATCAAGTTGTAAAAATTTTTCATAAGAATTTAATTGTATTTCTATCAGGTTAGGTAGGTCTAAAATCTCATCAGCTCTTCCTTGTCCCAGATGAACTCTTTTTATCATTAAAAGACTCCTTTTTTAAGACATAACAAGCCGCATATCATAAAGACATGCGGAATAACAACTTTGATATATTTTTAATTTTTTATTTAACTTCAACTTTTGCGCCAACTGCCTCAAGTTTCTTTTTTAATTCCTCAGCATCTGACTTAGAAAGACCTTCTTTAATAGCTTTAGGAGCAGCTTCAACTAGCGCCTTAGCTTCTCCAAGACCAAGTCCTGTAATAGCTCTAACCTCTTTTATAACATTTATCTTGCTATCACCAAAAGACATAAGAATTACATCAAATTCAGTTTGTTCTTCAGAATCAGCTGAGCCTGCCGAAACAGTGCCCCCTACAACAGCAGAAACAGTAGCAGTTACTCCAAATTTTTCCTCAATAGCTGTTACAAGGTCAACAACTTCCACAGTTTTTGCACCCTCAAGCCAGGTTAAAATATCTTCTTTACTTAGTGCCATATTAACTCCTTATATATTTTCATTTTACAGTGATAGCATGCACTCAAAAATTAAGACTAACACTGCCATGTTAATTTTTAACATCAGCCAAAGCTTTCAATGTTCTTGCAAGCTTAGAAACTGGCGCTTTTAACACGCTAGCAAATAAAGAAATAGACTCTTTTTTGGTGGGAAGTTTACTGTAAGCTTGAACTTTAGCCTCATCATAAAACTCTCCCAATACAAAACCACCCTTTACTTTTAAAGTACTGCTTTTTACAAAATCATAAAAAATTTTTGCTACTACATTAGCCTCTTCTAATGCAGTAACAACAACTGTAGGGCCAACCAAACAAGAATCAACAACATTAATATTCTTTTCTTTTAAAACCATCCTCATTATATTATTTTTAACAACTTTTAATGCCCCATGTTCACCTTCTATTTTATTGCGAAGTTCTGTCAACTGAGCCACATTCAAACCTCTATAATCTAAGAAAAAAAGATTTTGCTTACTATCTACAAATTGTTTTAATAAATCAAACATTTCCAACTTTTTAGAATTTATCTTTGCGATCATAATGTCACCTCCAAACAAAATTAACTTTTATAGAAGGCCCCATAGTAGATGAAATGTAAATACTATCTATAAAAGCTCCTTTTAAGTCACTCGGCCTTTTTTTAACAACTTCCTTAATAAATTCTTCATAATTTTCTTTTATCTTTTCATTGTCCATAGAGAATTTACCAAAAGAAAAGCTTATTACACCATTTTTATTTGCTCTAAATTCTGTTCGACCCTTTTTAAGACTATTGATTGCATCTTTAAGATTATTTGTGACTGTTTGGGTCTTTGGATTAGGCATTAAACCCTTTTTACCTAAAATAGGTCCAAGTCTCCCAACATCTTTCATCATATCAGGAGTTGCGACAACAATATCAAATTCATCCCAACCACTTTTAATCTTATTTATAAGATCATCATCTCCAACATAAGTTGCACCAAAAGCTCTAGCTTCATCTGCTCGATCACCTTTTGCAAAAACAAGTATTCTTTTTGGCTTCATAAACTGATTTGGCAAAACTATAGTGTCTCTAACAGTATGATTCTTTTTTAAATTAAGGTTAACAGATATATCTATAGTTTCATCAAATTTAGCAAATTTAATTTCTTTCAACAGTGAAATTGCATCTTCAATGTTATAAAATTTATCTTTATCTACTTTAGAAAAAGCTTCAATATATTTTTTACCCCTTTTTGACATTATTTCTCCACCTCAACACCCATTGAACGTGCACTTCCTGCAATAATTTTAAACGCTGCTGATTCTGATTTTGCATTTAAATCAGGCATTTTAATTCTTGCTATCTCCATCAACTTTTCTTTTGATATAGTTCCAACTTTATCTGTATTGGATTTTTTAGATCCTGATTCTATCCCAATAGCTTTTTTAATCAAAATCGAAGCCGGCGGGGTCTTTACAATAAAAGAAAAACTTTTGTCACTATAAACAGTAATAATAACAGGAACTACAATGCCGGGATCCATCTTTGCGGTTCTCTCATTAAATTCCTTTACAAACTGCGGACCACTAACTCCATGAGGTCCAAGCGCTTGTCCTATTTTAGCTCCTGGAGCTGCTTGAGCAGCTGGAACCTGCAATTTAATCCAAGAAATTGCTTTTTTTTTTGCCATATCATCTCCTTATGGTAATAACGCCTTAAAAGCTCCCATTAGTATTAAATTTTAAATCTTCTCTATATGTTGGAAATCAACTTCAACAGGTGTTGACCTTCCAAAAATTTGAACTGCAACTTTTAATTTCTTTCTTTCGTAATCAATAGAACTAATAAGCCCCTCAAAGGAATCAAAAGGTCCGCCTTTAATTCTAACCCTTTCTCCTTCTTCAAAGTCATAAAGCATAAAAATAGATTTATTTGCTTTAATCTCACCAGTAAGCATAAAAACACTTTTTACTTCTTCATCATTAATAGGAATGGGTCTTTGCCCCTTACTAACACCAACAAAATTAATAACGCCTTGAACTTTGATAATATTGGCAACAACATCTTTCCAGCCTACTTCTGGAAGATCTAGCTCAATAAGAATATAACCTGGCCAAATTTTTCTCTCTCTTATTCTTTTCTTGCCATTTCTTATCTCTTCTACTTTTTCAATAGGAGCCTTAACATCTAATACCACGCCCCCAAAAACACCTTCACTTATTAAAAGTCTTATGTCTTGCTCTATCTTTTTCTCATATTGAGAATAAGTTTGAACTACATACCAGGCTCTAGACATAATTTACCCTTCTTACAATAAAACTAAAATACATAAGTTACAACAAGAAACATAAGATAATCGACTATACCTAAGAAAATTGAAACAAATAATACCAACCAAAAAACTTGCTTTCCATTTCCAACTACTTCATTATACTTAGGCCACGTTACCTTCTTAAGCTCCAAGATACTATCTTTGATAAACCTAAACACTTTAAAGCCTCACTTTAATTCTAACAACAGGTCAGGAGGGATTCGAACCCCCATCATACAGTTTTGGAGACTGTCGTTCTACCGTTGGAACTACTGACCTATTATTTATTATTTTATTTTTCCTTCCTTATGAAGAGTATGTTTTCGCAATTTTGGACAATATTTCATCAATTCTAACTTTTCTTGCTTATTGCGTCTATTCTTAGTAGTGGTATAATTTCTAATTCCTGTCTCTTCACAAATCAAAGATATAAGCTCAACAGCCCCTTTGCCCTTCTTTTTACCCATATAACAAAACTCCTAACTGCCAAAAAAAGCCCTCAATCGGACTTGAACCGACGACCCCCACCTTACCATGGTGGTGCTCTACCAACTGAGCTATAAGGGCACTAATTCCCTATAAAACTCTTTATTATCTTAGTTGATTATTTGGAAAAAAACAAGTACTAAGTTTGATTTTCTTACTTTATTACAACAAGCTTTCCATCTTGTAAGAGTTTAACATTATTGCTATTTGAAAACAACTTATTAATAGAATACTCATCAAGTATAATATCTGTATTATTTTTACCATAAATACTTTTGGCAACTAGCTTTAAAGGACGATGTCCAACCCTATTTTTATTATTATAAAGAACATCATTACTATACTCAAGCATTCCCCATTTTTTCAAAGCCTCTGAAGAAACCATTCTCTTATCAAAATATGGCCTAATGTTTTCATCATAAATTTTGATAAAAAAAGAGTCTTCTAATTTTTTAGAACCAGAAGTATTATTATAGACTTCGCCTACATAAATCACAATTCCTGTATAATCGGTTTTATCAACATCAGAATTTACCAATGGATAAAAAGCTTTATAAGGCGTTTCATGTGAAAAAAATAAATTTATAAAATCAGGAAAAAGACTAAGTTCATACCTAACGGTCAGACTTCTTAAATCTTCTGAATATTTTATATAAGATCTTTTCAAAATACTATTAGGACCTGAAAAATTAAGTATTAAGCTGGGATTCAGGTCAAAATAATTCTTAAAAGTATTTTCAGAGTCCATAATTATCTTAAAAAGAGATTCTCTTATTAATGTGTCTTTAAAATCATTAATGGTTGCTATTAATTTAGACGCTGTATTTAAACCTACTGGTCTAAATTCATTTTCATTAATTTCCTTAACAATGTCAAAACAAATAACCTTTCTGTCCCAATCAATTATTCTGTGCACACTTGTCTCGGCAGCTTCATCTTTTATTATGGAAACATTAGAATAAAGTAGAAATAAACAACTAAAAAGAAACTCAAGAAAATGCATTATCTCCTTCCTATTATTTTTTACCTAAATACACGCCTATCCAAGTCCAACCATTATTAATTTCTGGATCTTTAGGATAAACAATTCTTTTAAAAACAAAATACCATTCACGAATATGATCCCAGCCGCTTGATTCAAGATAAGATATATCGTCGCTAGAATCTGCTTCAAGATGCTTTGCAAATTGTATTCCGTTTTTCCTTCTCCCTCCAAGCCTAATCATCGTGGTTAAAAAGCTGTTAGTATTAATGGAATTGCTCTTTCCGCCCTTTTGATCCCAGCTTTGAATAAAAAAATTATTTTTATCTCTTATATTAAGTAATTTAGCAGTATCCCCAGAAAGAACAAAATTTTTAACATCCTGGATTAAATCTCCTAAATTTCTATAAACAACAAACTCTGGATTATTAAAGTAATTAATTTTTGTAACGACATTAAAATAATCTCTAGAATCTATTTTTAAATGTGCCCTTGGAATTGAAAGAAATTTTTTATAGTAAAAATAAGATTCATCGTAATCTTGAACATCTTCCAAACTTAACGCAAGATTATAGAAATAATTACCCTTTTCCTCATTATTTAAATTATCAATCCCTGTATTTAATATAAATTTATAATAATTAATTTTATCAATTGAATCAATATTCAAATTGACAATCTTTTTAGCTACTCTTGTTTTCACTGAACAGTTTTCATAAATATAATCATCAAAATTATCAACAACACTCTTGTAAATAGTAAAAGCTACAAAATCTTCTCCCATGGAATCATAAATATTGCCCATTAAATAAAGATATAAGGGATAATATTCTCTAGATTCATCATCAATAATTCCGCTATTTACAATTTCTAAAGCGTCTTCATAATTTTTATTTGCAATATATATATTAACAACCCTATCAATAATAAGAAATTTATCTAATCTATCCTTATTAGAATATTTTAAAAGATGAGTAAGATTTTGAATCTCGCTTTGTTTTTGTTTGCAAGAAGTAAATAAAAACAAAATCAAAATAAATTTAGCAATTTCAGTCAATAGATTCATAAGAACATTTTACAATATAAACTATACATAATAAAATGAACACCTCAATTTAAAAAATCATCAAAATTTTTATAAATATTAACTTAACATGACCACATTTTATATTAATACCAATACAAAAACATCAAAAGAACAAAGCTAAAGCTTAAATTTAAAACTTAGTATAAAACTCCAATATTTAAAAAATAGTATAAAATCATTTATAATTGACAATCATGACCACAAAAACGTTGCAAAATAATCTTATAATAACCTATAATAAATGTTAATTTAATGCCTATTTAAAAAAGCAATTGTCTAAAATTAAACACTTTATTAAAGGAATATAAAACTCACAAAACATGAAAAAAGAATTCATTATACCTTTACTGTTATTGCAAACAATAATGAATTTAAATTCAACAAATACTAATACAAGCGCTTCAATAGTAAAAGAATTGCAAAAAAATTTATATGTTTTCAATAGCAAGGAATATCAAAACGATAAAGACATTTTAAATGAATTTATAAATTCAATAAACATAAACGACAAAGAAATCTTACAAAGTTTAGAAAAAATTAAAAATGAGCTTTTTATAATATCTGTTTTTTACAACAATAAAAAAGGGGTTTTGATTGCACTAAATCTTGGAGCAGAAATAAATTTTAAATATAAAATATCTCCAATTTCAATTTCAATAATAAACAATGAATTTGAAATCATAAAAATATTGGTAGATTATGGAATAGGTCTTAATCAAATAGATGATACTGGTTATTCTCCAATATTTTGGGCAATATATACTAATAACGAAAAAGTATTTGAATTTTTAAAAGAAAGCGGAGCTGATTTAAGCTCCATACTTAAAAACAGAAAAACACCAATGCAAGCCGCAATAGAAACAGAAAACATAAAACTAATTAAATCTCTGGAAAAGAAAAAAATTTACATTGATGACAATTATAAAAAAGAACTTAAAACGCTTAAAAACAAAGAAATAGTCCGAATTTTAGTAAAATAGAAAATAAATTTAATACCCATCAGATAATTGGATATTTTTATCTTTATCAATAAGGTCTTTGTATATAAAAGATTTTTTAGCAAGTGTCTCTTTTAAATTTTTAGAAAAGGGTAAATTTCTCCACATTATGCCACGTACCAATTTCTCAAGCTTTTGAATTCCTTTGCTTTCTTTTTCTATCCAAAGAAAATAATCTTCTAGAAAAAAATTTTTAACATTTCCTTTTTTAATAAATTTAACATAATAATCGTAATATTGGCCCGTAATTCCTGTTTCCATCCATCTAAAAGAAGCTTGTTCTTTTGCAAGCTCCCAAACAAAATCGCCAATACCCAAAATAACCGCTTTTCTTAAGTTTTTAGCATACATAGGTATTAATATTTTACCCCTACCATTTGCTCTGTTTTTAACATCAATTGATTCCCAGCAAATCCCTTTGTCACCATAAGAAGGTATTAATATAAAATAAGGAACCACTCTAAGCAAATCTCCTCTATACGCTTTTTGAAAAAGTCTAGGCTGAATATCTTCAATTTCCCAAACAAGCTGCATAATTCTTTCTCTGCTTCCAAAAAATTGAGGGTTAGCAACTACATTATTTTTCAAAAGAATTGGAAAATGATTGCCTCTTGGCCCTATTGCAAGTTTATTAGCACTTCTAATAACCTCAACTTCATCATGTGCAATATTTGATTCAACAGACATCCCAATATTATTAATTTTATTTTGAATCTCAAAAAGCTCTCTGTTAGTATCTTCAATTTTATTGATAAAAACATTGATATCTCGATTTGATTTAATAAGATCATCAACATAATTACTAGCAAAATTCAAAGGCTTTAAAATCGAATTAGGATAAGAACTTTGCACTCCGTATTCAGTCATATAAGTTAAATCGTTTTGACTATTATTTGAAAATAAAAATTCAAACATACCCCTTAACCTGCTAAGAGCCTCTTCCCTAATCTTATCAGTTCTCTTAAGGCTGCTTTTTGCAAAATCAATATTTGCCAAAAGTTTTTCTTTCTTATTAAGTAAAATTTTTTCCATATCTTCTTCTTTAAGATTATCTGTTGGCAAATCGGTTGCTAATCTACTAAGCTTAAAACTATTAACCCCATAAAGCCATTCATCAAAATAAATAAAAGACTCATTATAATGATTGTCCCAAATAGTTTTTGAAATTAATAGCTGAATTTCAGATCCAAGTGCATTTGGAATAAGGGCAGCAAATCTAAATAAAATTTTCTGCTCAATAGTCAATTTTGAAATGTTTTTTGCAATCGATCTGAGAAAAGACCAATAAATGTTAATCACTTGATTATATTTTAAAACTCTATCAATCTCTTCTGACTGCGGATTTAAATAATCTACTAAAACTTTATGAAGCTTAAAACCAATTTCTTTACTACTTGAAATAAGATTTTTATAAAAATCTTTAGTAAAAAAATTCTTATCATGCTCCTCTAAAGTTAAAATACTTGGCAATCTTGAATCTAAATCTGTATCTACAGAATCAGGATATTTATACAAAAACCCCCCAAAAACACCCACAACCAATATAACAACACAAGTACAATTGTAACTCTAAAGTTTATATTTACAAAAAAATTTAGTACTATTTATTATACACAGTGTACCTTAAATCTCTGAAAGGAGAAGTCGTATGAATATAAAAATCAATTTCTTTTTTACTCTGCCTATTGGAATCTTTTTGGGATTATTTTTCCCTCTTGGGATTTATAGCTCTTTATCTCATGCTTTTATAAGATTATCATACTTATCTCTTATTCCCTTTTTAATATTTTCAATTCCATTAGGAATTGAAAATATTATTGAAAATAAAAACTTTAAAAAGCTCTTTGGTAAAACAATTTATTATGGAATTTTAACCAACCTATTTGGAGTTGCTATATCAATAATAGCTGCGACAATATATCTTCCACAAAGAATTCCAATACTAGAAAAAACAATACAAAATACATATTTTTTTGAAAAAGAAGCTTTATTAGAAACATTTTTCCCAAAAAATATTTTCAAAATTTTTACATCTAGCAATCCAAATCTACTAAGCATCTATATGATTTCAATAATAATAGGCACCAGCTTTTATTATGCAAAACAAAAAGGCAGAATAGCTAGAGAACTGATGCTAAGCGCATCCAATCTTTTTTACCATGCAAATGGGTTTATTGTAAATATATTAAATATAGGAACCATTTTTATAACAGCAGATTACACTGCAAACTTAAAAAACTTCAAGGATTATCAAAATTACATAAATAGCATAACATTCTTTTTAACATGGACAATTATAATTTTATTTGTAATATTGCCAACAATTAGTTATAGATTGACAAGAAGCTTTAAAATGATATACAAAGGAATATTTGTATCATTTCAAAACATAATATTTTCAGGACTTGCAAAAGATTCTTATTCCCCTTACGTGATACTAATAGAAGATATTAAAAATGAAAGAATAAATATAAAAAAATCCATAATTATAAACATACCTTTAATAAATTTTGTATCGAAATTTGGCACTATTTTTGTTTCAGTAATATCATTTTTTATAATTTTAAAATCATATTCTAGCTTACCCATTTCTGTCTATGAAATAAGCTATATGAGTACTTTATCATTTTTTTTTGTATTAGCATTTCCTCATATACCAAATAGCTTAATTTATATAATTACAATGCTTTGCTCCACCTATACAAAAGGAATAGAATTAAATGTTTCCAACATAACACCAATGCTACCAATATTAATCTCTTTGGCTTTACTAATCGACTTTGCTTTTAACATTGCAATCATTCATATAATAAACTTCAAAGAATTAAAAGATCAAGAAAAAATAAATCAAAGCTAAATAGCCAAATAAATTAATAAGATTTGGCAAATAAAACAAAATATTTGGCCCTAGAAGAACAATAAATACAAGTCATATCTGCTAAATCTCTGGCTTTGAAATCATCAGGAATACATCTTATTGTAGCTTTAGTTTCATTTTTAATAATATTTTCGCAATTCAAGCCGCCACACCAACAAGAAAGCACAAATCCAGAATAATCATTCATATAAGATTTGAATACCTCATAACTATCCTTGCCGCTTCTAAAAATCTCCTTAGTATTTAAGGTCCTAAAATTCAATGCTTTTTTAAATAAATCTTTTTGCATCAAATCAAGTTCCACCTTAACCTTGCTTACAAGAGAATCAAGCGATATTTGATACTTAAATTTTCTATCTTTATCTCTTCTTGAAATAGTAACAGAATTCAAAAGGACATCATTTATCCCTACTTCAAGGCGTATTGGAATTCCTTTAAACTCGGCAGATGAAAATCTAAATCCTGGAGAACTTCTAATATCCTTATCAATTTCAACCCTAAATTCTGCTTTTTTTAAAGTACTCACAACACAATCAGAATAATCCAAAATTTTTTTATTAATCTCATCTTCTTTTTTAAAAATAGGAATAACAATAATTTCTATTGGAGCAATTCGAGGCGGCAAAACTAAACCTTTCTCATCAGAATGAACCATAATCAAAGCACCAATCAATCTAGTAGAAACACCCCAGCTACTAGCAAATACATGCCTCATCTTACCATCTTTATCTTGAAATTTTACATCAAATGCCTTTGCAAAATTTAAACCTAAATAATGAGATGTAGCAGCTTGAAGCGCTTTTTTATCTTGCATCAATGCCTCAATTGAATAAGTAGAAACAGCTCCAGCAAATTTTTCCTTTTCAGATTTTTTACCACAAAAAACCGGAATAGCTAAATAGTCTTCTATGAATCTTTTATATACATCCAAAATAAGCAAAGTTTCTTCTAATGCCTCCTCTTCAGTAGCATGGGCAGTATGCCCTTCTTGCCATAGAAACTCGGTAGTGCGCAAAAAAGGCCTTGTTCTCTTTTCCCAGCGAACAACATTTGCCCATTGATTAATTTTAAGAGGAAGATCTCTGTAAGACTTAATCCACTTGCTATACATATTCCAAATAATTGTCTCAGAAGTAGGCCTTAAAACTAAAGGCTCTGCCAAACTCTCCCCACCAGCATCCTTAATAATAGCAAACTCAGGTGAAAATCCATCAATATGATCCCTTTCTCTTTCTAAAAAACTATAAGGAATAAGCATAGGAAAATATGCATTATTATGTCCTGTCTCTTTAAATTTTTTATCAAGTATGCTCTGAATTTTACTCCAAATAGAATATCCATAAGGCATAATTACCATACATCCTTTTACAGGACTGTAATCAGCAAGTTTTGCTTTCTGAACTATATCTAAATACCATTTAGAATAATCATCTTCTTTTGATGCTATAAAATCACTCATACATTATCCTTAATAAAGCATTACACTTCTTAAAAAACTAAATAATTATATTCAATTATATTCAATATTTTTTAACTTCAACCATAAACCGCTTATACTTATTCCCATAAGAATTTAACATGATTTTTTCCAAAACAAAAACAATTCCATCTTCATTGGGGAATAAAACAATCTCTCTTATTTTGTAATCAATAACATTCTTTCTATAGTAACTTCCTCTTCCAACAGTTAAATGTTTTTCTCGAGTTGAATCACAATGCCTGACAGATAAAAAAATATTAAAAGAAGAAGAAAGTTCTTGAGAATTAATATCCTTATTTACAAAAACTTGATATTCGTTTCCTGTTTTAAAATCAACAAAATTTAAAAAATCTGTTTCTGGAATTTCACTCTTTACATAAAAATAAATTTCGCGCCCTCTTCTTAAATGATTAATTTTAAATTCCTTAACCTTGAAATTAATCATCTTCAAAAGCTCATAAAGACTTTTATCATAACTGTCTGAATACTCAATATGCTCTTTAAAAATCTTAGAATGTACTCCAGAGTTTGCAAAATTATTTTTAACAACATCAACAAAGTATGCAGCAGAGTAATAATACCCATTTTCAAAACCATATTCGCCAAACATAAAATATTTATCATTATTAGAAAATCCTAAATTTTTAAAAAAAATATTTTCTGGAAACCCCAATAAAAAAGAAAAAAAATAAAAAAAAACGATATACAGTTTAATCATAAGCTTTACATAAGTTTAATAACAATAAATTATGTACTAAACTTATTTATAAATTAATTTAGTCTTACTTAAAATAATATCAAACAGCATTTCAAATTCAAAACTTTGATATACTATTTGTTTATAGATTAAAAACTTAATATTCAAATTTTTGGGATAAATTTTTGAAAAAAAGAATTAGTGGGCTAAAATTAACCTCCAAAGCCTTGGAGCAAATAAAATTTTATTGCAAGAGTTTAAAAATAAAACATCACAATAAAACTTGCTTATTAAAATTTCATAAATTTACATTTTTTTCAAAAGCTAAAAAATCAATTCAAAAATATATTTCCAAAAATCCTATACAAACAAACAAGATTAACATCAATATGCAGTCAAGTAGTATAATAATACCTGTATTTGTGATTAAAAATTTTTTGATAAACAAAACAATAAAAAATTTAACAATAAAGTTTTGCTATCAAAATAAGCAAATAAATATCAATATTTTTAATTTTTTATGCTTTATTAAAAATATTGTAAAAATAATATCTAAAATTAGAGATAAAAAAGGAGAATTTCAATGAGAATGCTATTAGCAACAATAATACTTATATTAACAACAGGTTTATTAGCTGCCCAATCAAAAAGCAAAAGTATAACTGAAGATGACTTTGATTTTGAAAAACTTCTTGCAAAAGAAGAGTCTGTACGCCGTTTATTTGGCATAGGTTTTGGGGTTGGATATCCACTTACAAACATTACAATATCTGTCCCATATGTAGACATAGACCTTGGCTACGGAGGATTCGTAGGGCTTAAACCCAACAATTTCTTACCCTATGTTGTAATGGGAGTAGATCTTTTATTTAAAGATGAAATACATAAAAATACTATGATTTCTGGCGGCATTGGAATAGGCGCAGATTGGTCAAAAGGAAGTCCTGAAAAATCTGATGAAGAGGAAGAAAATGAAGCACAACAATCAGCTTCTCTTCAGAATAGAATAGGGGTTGTAATAAGACTCCCTTTGGTAATAGAGTATAGCTTTCTTAAAAATATTGTGATTGGATTTAAAGCTGTTGCTACTATTGGAACAACTATGTTATTTGGTAGCCCAATGTCATTTGAAGGAGCTAGATTTAATTTCTTAGGCACAGGCTTTATAAAAATATATATATAATGGAGAATAAATGATAAAAAATTTTAAAAAAATACATATTTTAACATTAGTATTAGGTGTGGTACACCTTTCTTTTGCATCTGACAATTATATGGTCAGATGCAGCAAAGAAGAAGATTCAACCACCTGCATTGCAAAGCTTAAAGAAATAAAAGAAAAAAAAAGTTATGACTTATTTTCAATGGGCATTGGAATAGGCGATCCTATTGCAAACATTATAATTACAATTCCTTATGTAAATATTGATTTTGGATATGGAGGTTTTATTGGCCTTAAGTCAAACAATTTCGAAAATTATCTAAATGGCGGAATAGATATTATTTTTAAAAAGCAAATTGGACAATATATGAAAATCGGCGGCGGCATTGGAATAGGCGCAGATTGGTCAAAAACATCCCTTATACCTCCTGAAGAAGAGGAAGAAACTGAATACGAGAGAATAGGCGCTGTTGTAAGAATTCCTTTTGTAATGGAATATAACTTTGCAAAAAATTTATCCATAGGATTCAAAATTTATCCTGCACTAGGACCAACAATATTGCTAACAAAGCCAAGCATTTTATTTGAAGGAATTAAATTTAATTTTTTTGGATTTGGATTCATAAAATTTGCATTTAATTAACCAAATAATTAATTGGCAATTAAAATTAAGCTCACATAAGCAAGCTTAATTTTAATTAAAACCAGCAATAAAAGCTTGACCATCCCCATCAATAAACAAGTTTTCAGCTTTTCTACCTATAAATATGCTCTCTCCTTTTTTAAGATCTAAGGATTTATTTATACTCACACACCCATTTAAAACTAGCAATACCATTGCACTATTTCTATCAATGCAAATGCTCTCATTTATTTTTTTTTGAATCAGTTTCAAATTAGTATTTGGAAGTCTAAATACACTAAAATTATTTTGAAAATCGGGATTTAAAAATGATAACTTTCCTTCTTCAAATTTACCAACTCTTAACATCTCTTCTTTATCAATATACTTAGTAGTAAGCCCAGCTCTAATAACATTATCGGAATTGGTCATAAGCTCAATGCAGTCTCCCTTAAGATATGCATGTACCTCCTGACTATTTGTATAAACAACTTCTCCTGGTTTTAACTTTAAAATATTCATGCCTAAAAACACTAAAAGGCCCACATCTATACCATAAATATTGTAAATTTCATTAAACCAATAGCCCCTAAAATTATCAATAAGGTCCAAATTTTTTAAAATTTTTTCAATAATCTTCTCAAGTTCATTCGTTTGTAAATCAAAAATGGTTTTTACAAAGTCTCTATGTGATTGAAAATCGAAATTTAATTTCAAAATTTCACAAATTTTTTTAATCTCATCCAAAGGCAAAAAGCCTTTAAGAGCATAAAAATCACTCAAGGCATATATAAGTTCAATTTTAGGGTTTTTATCTTTATATATCCTTTTAGGGTCATCAATGTCTATCCCTTTATTACTCTCTGATTCATACCCTTTTAAAGCAATATCTTTAGAAGGATGAATTTGAATAGATAAAGGTTTATTCGCAGACAATACCTTAAATAAAAAAGGAAATTCGTCATTACAGCCTAAAAGCTCTTTATGGTCTTCTAAAAAATCGCTTAAAAGCACATATTCATTTTTATATAAAATCTTACTAGAAAATGTCTTGTGTGCTCCAAGCCACATTTCAGCCTTAGGTCTTCCATCAATCTTATCACCCAAAAGATTAGGAATAAAATTAATCCCTCCCCAATCATATTCTTTAATATTATTTTTCATTAAAAAAATATTATTTTCATTCATTCACTCAGATTCCTTTAATTTTAAAGATTTCAAAAAAATTACCAAAGCTGTTGCAACTGCAACTCCAACAGCAATTGCAATAATAAACTCAAATTTATTATCAATAACAGGAAACACTATTGGCCCTCCATGTGGAGCATGATTAGCAACACCTAAAAAAGCAGCAATAATGCTTGACACAGCTCCTCCTACCACTATTGAAGGAATTACCCGCCCAGGATCACTAGCAGCAAAAGGAATGGCTCCCTCGCTAATGCCGATAAATGAAATTAAAAAGGCTATTTTACCGGATTCTCTTTCTTCATTTTCAAATAATTTAGGCGCCAAAAAAGTTGCAAGCCCCATAGCCATAGGAGGAACAGGAATAGCTGCTGCTACCATTCCCATTATTTCTGGCACTTGAGGAATTAGCCCTACACCAAAAAGAAATGCTACCTTATTAAAAGGCCCGCCCATATCAATGGTGATCATTGAACCTAGCACCAAGCCTAAGAAAATTTTACCCAACACACCAAACGTTTCTGAATTGCTCTGTAAAGATTTAAGTCCACTCTCAAGCACCCCCATAAATTCTCCAATATAAACACCAACGTACAGCATAAAAAAACCAACAATAATGGTGCTTATTAACGGAATTACAAATATGGGCATCACAGGCCTTAGCCACTCAGGAACAGATCTCTTTGCTAAAAACCTTGCAACATAGCCTGCAAGAAACCCCGCAAATATTGCGCCTAAAAAACCTGCTTTTACATTTCCAGACATTACTCCACCAACAAGACCAGGCGCAAGACCAGGCTTATCAGCAATTGCCATTGAAATAAAACCAGCAAGCACAGGAAGCATCATTCCAAAAGCAACAGAACCAATATCTGCAATCTGCTTATAAAATGGATGCTCGGAAAAATTAGGCCCATCAGGTCCAATCCCAACAAAAGCAATACTAAGAGCAATTAAAATTCCCCCACTTGCAACAACAGGAATCATTGGAGATACTCCACTCATTAAATATTTATAAAAATTACCTTTGCCTGTTGCAATCGAAGCTTTAGGAGTGCCATTAACACCAGAGTCTTTACTTTTAAATACTGGAGCATTAAAAGATTCCTTAATAATATTTTCTGTATTGTTTATTGCTTTTACAGTTGAAACTTTATAAACTCTCTTGCCTTCAAATCTCTTTTCATCAATATCCTTATCAACAGCAAGTATTACAACAGCTGCATTCCTAATTTCTTCTTCAGTTAAGGCATTTTCAATACCAATAGATCCTTGAGTTTCAACCCTAATGTTATAACCCTGCTTTTTAGCTTCATTTTCAATCTTCTTTGCTGCAATATATGTATGAGCAACTCCAACAGGACAAGCAGTTACAGCCACTATTTTTTCTGCTTTTGTATCTCTAAAAACCTCTTCTTTCGCTTTTCTTTGAACATTTTCTATATAATAATAAATGTCATCAGTAGTAATAAACCCACTTAAAGCATTTTGGAAAGTATCATCCTCAAACAGTTTAGCTATAAACGCAATTGCTTTAAGATGCTCATTGCCCTGTTGCTTTTTTGACATACAAATCAAAAATATTAAATTAACAGGAGGATTTTCTTCAGACCACTTAACCCCAGCACCTTTAATGTAAAGCAATGAAATAAAACTGGTCTTAACAACATCTCCTATAAAATGAGGAATTGCAACCCCATTTTCCCAAGAAGTGTCACCTATATTCTCTCTATCAAGAATTCCTTGAAGAAACTCTCTTTTATTATCTATATATCCCTTATCATTGATTTTTTCAACTAAAAAATCAATTACATCTTCTTTTGAATTTACCTCTGGCAAAATAAATACAAGATCTTTTTTCAAAAAATTAAAAAACATAACTGTGGTCTCCTAGCAATTAAACATATTGTATAATATACAATAAAATAGCATACCACAGCCACCTAATATAAAAAATATTTTTTAATCTAAACAGGAAAATTCTCTCTAAATACATATCATAATATTGAAAAGACAAAACAATTTTTATATCATTTAAAATAATCTGTTTATGAAAAAAACTCCAAACACTTATATTTTCTTAACATTGCTCATCATTCCCACTTTAAATGCACTTGCAAATGAAGAAGGCAATACTAATGAAAAAAATAATCAACCCAAACAAAGCTCTAATTTTTTTAACCCAGAAAGAGGATTTAAATATTCAACAGGAATTGGCGCTGGAATTGGATTTTTCCTAAATTCAAACATTAAACACCTTATTTTTAGACCTTATTATATATTCTCTAACAATACTTTTGATTTTTTAATAGTTGCCATGATATTAACAAGAGAAAGTCTTAATATCCCTAAAAAAATGCAATACTTTAAATCTTATATTGGAGGAGGAATAAACTGGCACATTGCAAACTTAATTAAAAAAACAAAATATTTTTCTGCTACTATTGGTATAGGTGGTCGTTTTTACTTATCTACAAACTTTATAGGAGATATTCAATTCTACGAAAAATTGCCTTATGTGATAGAGCCTTATATGTTTATTGAAATTTCTTCTAAAAAGGCAATTCCTTTAATAGGAGTGGACTTTAAAATTGATTTATTGTTTTTAGATACATTTAACATTTCTTTTAATTTTACTATTAGATATAATTTTAAAGACGAAAAAGAGATGGAAACATGAAAAAAAGGTCAAAATTTTTCCTTTACTGCTATATTTTATGCCTAACGGGATTTTTATTTTTTTCCTTAAATCCAAAAGCCCTAAAACAAATTAAACACAAAATTTATAACTATTTAGAGATAATAGAAAATAAATACATTAACATTACAAAATCTATTCCCATAAAAGAATCCCAATTAATACCAAAAGGATATCTTACTACCCAAATAATAAGCAAAAAACACTATACCTTAGGATATGCTGAAAGCGCAAGACAATCCGAATGGGCTGCTTATCCGCTTAAAAGAGAAATGGTAGAACTAGCATTAACTTTGTTAAAATCAAAAAAAATTAAAAGGAGCACCAAATTCTTTGAAGACACCAACTTCAAGGGCACTTTTCCAAAACTCGAAGATTACTTTAAAAGCGGTTATGACAGAGGGCACATAGTCAGTTCTGCAGACATGTCTTTTTCTGAAAATGCAATGAAAGATACATATTTTTTATCAAATATGTCACCTCAAAAAAGCGAATTTAATTCTGGAATTTGGCTAAAACTTGAAAAATTAGTAAGAGAATGGGCAATCTCAAAAGGATATATATACATCATTAGTGCTGGAATTTTAACAGAAAATAAAGGATTTATTGGTAAAAACAAAATTTTGATACCTAAAAATTTTTATAAAATAGTGCTAGCAATTAATAATAGCAATTATTACGACATAATCTCTTTTATTATCCCAAATGAAAAAGCAAAAGACTTAGATTTGAAAAATTATGTTGTTAGCGTCGATTCAATTGAAAAAAAAACAAAGATAGATTTTTTTGAAAAACTTGATTCAAAAATTAAAAAAAATATTAAAAAAATAAAAAATACGCATTCTTGGAAATTTAAATGAAATCAATATTTACAAAGTTAAACGCTTCCATTAATCTCTTTCTTTTTATAATTTCTATTTTAGCAACAATGGTTATACTAATTTTCTCTTATAAAATAAAATATAATGAAAATTATCAAAATTATGTTCTAGAAATTTACAATAATAATTTTATAATATTGGTTAATAAATTCGCCATCTTTATTGCTGGAATCATAGGCTCACTGTGGTCATATATTAACTATAAAAGAACCAATAATATACAATTTATACTTTTCTATTGCTTTATTAGCTCATATACACTAGAACCTATTTTGATCTCCGAAGATTTTTTTTTAAATAATAACCTAAATTCAAGTTATTATTTATTTACAAAATTTATCCTTTTTGTAAATACTTTTTCATTATTAAATTTATTTTTTTTAAGTTTATATATATGCGATTTCAAAATAAAATCAATACATTATACAATTTATATTATTTTAACTTTTGCCTGCATATATAGCTATACAATACCTATTAATTCGTATGAAAATAGTCAAAACTATGGCATTCTTAAAATTGAAAGTACAAAATTTTACATAGACGCATTCTTGTTGCTTATTTTAACAAACTTTATAGTGGCCTTTTTAAGAAAAAAAAGCTTTGACTATTTTTTTCTTTTTGTTTCAATGCTTTTAATTTTAAGTGGAATTTACTTGAATTTGTTAAAAATGCCTTATGCCTTTATCCCAATATTAATTGGTATACCAATCTACTTAAAAAAATCGGGAAAAATCTTCTTTTATTGGCTATAAAAAAAGGAAGTTAAAAAATAGGACGAAGTTGAAATAACAAGTGGTAAAAATAAATTGTCATAATTAGCAGCATCAAAAAGCTCTACCAATGCTGCTAAATTCCAAGAATTAAGGCTATTGTTAAATAAGGGAAAAAATAATAATATGAAAAAGGTAATAAAAATACAACAAGGCTGCCAGAAGTTGTTTTATCATTTACAAGCTTAAAAGAAGGAATTAACTTTCCAGCAAGGCTTGCAAATCCATAGCCAAGGCATACTGAGAATATTCCAATATAATTAAAGGGCTGTATAGCTAAGCAATATGATATCAATATGCCTAAAAACAATAAAACAGGCGAAAAAGATACTTTATTGGGCAATATTTTTCTTGATTTTAACGTTATGTCTGAAATATTTTTAAAGAAAAGTATTTTTTTTAGTAATTCTAAAAACTTCAGAACTTAAGTATAAAATCATAAAAAGTATATTAGAAACAAGTCCTATCCAAAAATTTATTCCATAAAAAACCAAAACTATTAAGCTAAAAATATGAAAAAATTTTCTAAAAATTTCATACTTAATATCTTCTCTAAGAATTGTTCTTTTAAACCCATTAAACATCATTAGATCTTTTTAAATGAATATTAAATCGACATTTGTAATATTTTTTTCAACACCCATTAAATTCCTCATTTATTACTGCAAATAAATTAAAACAAACAAAAACCTTTTTATAAGCCCATATCTTATTATAAAATTACTTATATTAATTTTATAATTTTTTTTCAAAAAAAATATTCTTATCTAGATATTTATTATAAATAGGCAATACTTATTTATAAAGATAAGAATTAAGCAGGTTCCCAAAAATGCTAGAAATTGAAGATAAACTATTTTTAAAGTTTTGCGATTTTATATATAACAACAGCGGAATTCGTTTTGATGAAAAAAATAAATTTGTTCTTCAAAGCAGAGTTAATGACGCAGTACGAGATCTTGCTCTTGAAAACCCATCACAACTTTATAATTTAATAATTAGTGAAAAATTAAAAAAAGAATATTTCTTGGATTTAGTCACAACTAATTTAACAAGATTTTTTAGAAATTCACTACATTTTCAAACTTTTGAAAAATTTGTAATTCCCAATTTAATTAAGATTAAAAACATAGAAGAAAAAAATAGGATTATTATTTGGTCAGCAGGATGTTCAACAGGAGAAGAACCTTATTCATTAGCATTTGTACTCAAATCAAAGCTTCCAAAAGAAATGGATTTTGTCATTATCGCCTCTGATTTAAGCTTAAAATCTTTGATGATAGCAAAAGAAGGATATTATTCATCAAATAAATGTGAAAATATTCCTAAAGAATACCGACACTATATATATTCTCATTCAAACGGATATAAAATTAAAAATGAAATTAAAAATCATATAAGATTTGATTATCATAACCTAAACTTTGAAAGTAATTTTTCACAAATTGATGTTATTTTTTGTAGAAATGTATTAATATACTTTGATGAAAAATCAAAAATCAAAGTACTTAAAAAATTTTACAACAATATGTCTAAAAACAGCTACTTATTCATAGGGCACTCAGAATCACTTTTTGGGCTCAACCTTCCTTTTAAATTTTTAAAAACACCTTGGGCAATAATATATGAGAAAAAAGATACTAGCTGTCAAAAAGAAAAATTTAAATCACAAAATAAATATAAGTTATAATTTAACAAGAATAAAATAGGGAAAAAGTAACGGTGGAAACAAAAATTTCTGTACTTATCATAGAATACTTTGCTGTAAAAAGAAAACTTATATCAGACCTTATCAATTCGTCTCCAAAACTCCAAGTCATTGCAACTGCTTCTAATGGAAAATTTGCAACAAATAAACTTAAAAAACACAACCCCGAAGTAATATTAATGAATTTAGAAGAAAACAATATTAAAGATATTTTATTTTTGGAGAAAAAAAACAATATAAATAAAACAATACCAATTGTCGTCACATCTTCAAATCAAGACCTAATAAACATTGCTGCTTTAAAGGGCGCTGATGACCTTATATTAGTATCTAAAAATAAAAAATCACATGAAATCAAAAAAGAACAAATTATTAATTCTCTTTTGACCTATGGATCAATATCTATAAAAAACAAAATTGTCTGCAATAAGGATATGAAAACAAAAAACTATGAAAGAGCTAATTTTTTTTTAAATCACAAAAATGACATTTCTTCATTAACTCAGCTTGAAGAACATACAAAAGAAAAAATATTAAATGAAAAAGAAATAAAAAAACTTAAGCTGAGGAAATTTGACATAATAGCAATTGGAGTATCAGCAGGGGGACCTGTAGCCTTGAAATCAATATTACCAGAAATACCTGAAAGCTTTCCACCAATAATAATTGTTCAACACATGCCTAAAGGATTTACAGAAGAATTTGCAAAAAATCTTAATAATCTTTGCAAAATAAGCGTAAAAGAAACCACCAATAACGAAATATTAAAGCAAGGACATGCATACATAAGCTCAGGCGGATATCATACAAAAATCAAAAAAATTGATGGAAACTATCAAATACAAACTCTCGATGGTAAACATATAAATGGGCATAAACCATCTATTGGAGTATTATTTCAATCTATTGCAGAGATTGCAAAAGATAAAGCAATTGCCATAATAATGACTGGAATGGGAAATGACGGATCAAGAGAAATTGGAGACATAAAAAAAGCTGGGGGACTAACTATTGCGCAAGATAAAGAAAGTTCTATGGTTTTTGGAATGCCAAAAATAGCAATAAAGGAAAACAATATAGACTATATAGTTCCACTAAACCATATGGTAAAATTATTAAAAGCTATACTAATTAATAGCTAAATTTTTTAAACAAGGAATATTTTTTGGACAATAAAAAAGAAAACACCGAGACAGAAGACTGTTTTTCTCATGTAAGTAAATTTAATATACACAATAAAACAATATATATACTTGGAACTGCTCACGTGTCAAAAAAAAGCTCAGAAGATACTGCAAATTTAATAGAAATCTTAAAGCCAGACTATATTGCCGTTGAACTTGATGAAGCTCGCTATCATTCGATCTTAAACACCAATGAAAATGAAAAATGGAGAAACTTAGACATAGATAAAGCACTAAAACAAGGAAAAGCCTTCTTTCTCATAATAAACATAATTCTTAGTAACTTTCAAAAAAAATTGGCAAAAGAACAGGGAATAAAACCCGGTGAAGAAATGAAAACAGCTATTTTAAAAGCTAAAAAACACAATATTCCACTAATTCTTGCTGACAGAAAAATTGAAACAACTCTAAAAAGAGCTTGGATATCTATTCCAATATTTGAAAAAGCAAAAATAATCTCAAGCCTTTTTTCCCTAGTAGATACAAAAATTACAAAAGATGAAATTGAAAAACTCAAAGAACAGGATGCTCTTTCAAAAATAATGGAAGAACTTTCTAAAGAAATACCCAAAGTAAAAAAAGCTTTAATTGATGAAAGAGACGAATTTATTACAAACAAAATACTTGAAGGAACAGGCATTATTCTTGCCGTTGTGGGCGCAGGTCATGTAAGCGGAATAATGAGAACTCTAAAAAAAATAAGCCAAAACAAAAAAATAATAAACATTGAAGAACTCGAGAGAATACCTAAAAAACATTTTTCATTTAGTAAAGTGCTATCTTACTTGATTGCAATTTCAATCATTTTACTAATAGCAAGCTCTTTTTACTTTAAAGGATTTGATTTTGCTTACAAAAATTTAAAACTTTGGATAATCTCTAACTCTATTTTTTCAGGCATTGCAGCTATTTTATTAAAATCTCATCCTTTAACAATTTTAACAGCTATTATAGGTTCTCCAATATTCTCCTTAATACCATTCATAGGAACAGGCATGGTAGCAGGACTTGTTGAAGCTTATATAAACAAACCAAAGGTCAAAGATTTTGAAGATCTACAAGAAGAATTATCGACAATAAAAGGATATTTTAAAAACAAAGTTACAAGAATTTTATTAATAGTACTTTTTGTAAACCTTGGATCTACAATTGGAACAATTGTAGGACTTAAATTTTTATTAAATGTTTTCAAATAAACCCTTAAAATAATAAATATTTACACGGGAGTATATATGGGACTTGTATTTTTAGGTCCTCCAGGTTCTGGAAAGGGGACTATTTCAAAAATTATTTCTAATGAATTTAAATACCAGCACATTTCAACAGGAGATTTGTTTAGAGAAAATATTTTAAACTCTACAGCTCTTGGAAAAGAAATTAAAAAAATTGTTGAAAAAGGAGAGCTGGTTCCTGACCTAATTACAATCAAAATAGTAGAAGACAAAATTAAAACTATTAAAAAGAACAAAGATTTTATTTTAGATGGATTTCCGCGCAATATTTGTCAAGCCGAAGCTCTTGATAAATTTTTGCCAAATGTAAAAATAATAAACTTTTTAATTGATGAAGAGTTGGTAATAAAAAGACTCTCGGGAAGAAGAATTTGCAAATCTTGCAATAATATTTTCAATATATATACCTTAACCACAAAAAACATTGGTATTTGCGACGCTTGCGGAGGAGATCTTTACCAACGAGAAGATGATAAAGAAGAATGCTTAAAAACAAGACTTAAAGAATATAAATTACAAACAAAACCATTAATAGAATTTTACTCAAAATGCTCTAGACTTAACAATATTGATGCATCTGTTAAGATTGACGAAATGAGAAAAAAAATAATTAAAATAATGCTAAAAAAAAATTAAATGGGAAAGGTATTCAAAATAAAAATGTTAAAAAAAATTTGCTTTTGCTTGTTACTTTTGCAAGCAAAAATAATTCTTGCTCAAGATCAAGAGAACTTAGAATTCAATAATGAATATTTTTACTTTAATTTTCAATCCGCTTATTATCCTCCCCACGAGTTGGGCACAAATGGAAGTAGATTTTCACAAAGCTTTAAACATCCTAATTTCCAAAATATTGAACCAAGTTTAAAAATTCCAGTCAATTATTGGGGAGGAATAAAATTAATATCATATTTGGGCTACTATAAAAATTTTAAAGCTTTGCACAATCCCAATTCCATATTTTTTAAAAATAATGGCATAGACATAGATTTGAATATCGGATTTTCTCCTGTAAGTGTCTCGTTTAAAAGCACGGCAAGCTTTACTCCTATTGCTTTTTTAAATTTATATGCATCAAATGAGCTTGGTATAGGTTGGGAAGCTTTTGGATTTAAGGGAGTTGGTGTACACATTAAAAATGGAAAATATTCAAGTGATGTTGAATTTTATTCAGAAATAACAACAGGAGGACGATTCCAATTTGATTTAAACGCTATTTTTCAAGGAGAATGGACACACATTATTACAGTTATTGGTAATGATTTTACATACTTAATCAATCCCCATGCAAAAAAAGATCAACTTTGGAAATATAAAGCAGATGATGGTAAAAATATAAATGGCATACTAATAAAGCCTTACGCTCTTTTAGCTTACAAGATGCCAATACCTCTTAACACTATAGGCCTACTTTATGAAGGAAAAACACAAATTGGAAAAGAAAGAAACATAAGCTCTTGGAAAAACAAAGGCTGGGGAAGTGACATTTTTTATCACAATATTTCTATTGTTGCTAATTTTGAAATTATCAAACCTTTAACAATTGGGCTTCAATTTAAATTATCTACAAATCCCACATACACAACTAACACAGCCGGGCTATCTGATGTTTCAAAAAGAATAGCAACTGGTAATTCTTATTTTTATTACGATTCTATTGGAATCTCTATAACTTATAAATACTAAAAATAAATATAAATTTAATATCTAAACTGATTCCTCCCGAAAACTTTAGCCTCATAAAGCTTGCGATCAGCAAGCTTTATGATATTGGTAAAATTGTTATCAATAGGAATTTCTTGAGCAAGACCAATTGAAACAGTAACAATGCTAGAAACACTACTATGCTCATGAACTATTTTTAAACACTTTATGTCATTAATCATTGTTTTAATAATGATAATCATTTCATTTAAACTCTTATTGACAGAAAAAAAAATAAATTCTTCCCCCCCATATCTAGCAACATCTATTTTATATTTTAAAGAAACCTTATATAAAGTTTTAGCAATCAATTTAAGGCATTCATCACCATTGGTGTGACCATAATTATCATTGTAATTTTTAAAATTATCAATATCCAACATCCCAACAATTATTATTTCCTTATTTTCTAAAGCTTTCATCCACGACTTAGAAAATTTATCCATAAAAAATCTTCTGTTTGGAATTTGAGTAAGTCCATCAATTCTAGATAAGCTTTTAAAATAATCTCTTAACCTCTTTAATTCAAGATGCGTCTTAACCCTAGCATCAATTATTCGACTATTAAAAGGCTTTAAAATATAATCTACTCCACCAACGTTAAATCCCTCAAGCTGATCATCTGTGGAACTTCTTGAACTAATGAAAATTACGGGAATCTCTTTAGTATCAGGATCACTTTTTAGCTTTCTACATACCTCATAGCCATTAATATCTGGAAGACCTATGTCAAGAAGTACAAGATCCGGACTATCTTTTTCAACTTGCTTTAAAGCATCAAGCCCATTTGTTGCAACCTCAATCTCATAAGCATCTTGCAAGATATTTACCAATAAATCTAAATTGGTGGAAGAATCATCCACAATTAAAAGCTTCTGATTTTCTGCTTCAAAAGCCTTATCTTTAATTATCATTTCCACTACTAGTATCTCTTATTATTAAGCATTTTAATAATCTCTTCAAGAATTTTAGAACTCTCATCAAATCTATATAATCTTAAATTCCTGCGAAGATCACTAAATAATACCTGAATATTATCGTCTAAAGCATACTTGTCAATGCTCTCAAGAATTTCTTTGTATTCTCTTGGCTTTCTGGTCTTAATACCAATTAAAAGTTTATTAAGAAGGCTTAAAAATTGATCTTTGTTTTTAAAGTATAGCTTGTTCTCACTAACAATCTCAGACTCAAACAAAACATTCTCCTTTATGTCGCTTATTAGTCGAAATAAATCATCTTTTACAAAAGAATACATTTTTTTCAACTCATAAATTGAATCTTTACTTGTTTCAATTTTTTGAAAATCTTTATACAATTCGCTACGCATATTAGAAAGAGCTCCGGATATTGAATGAGATATGTCCCTAATTAAAGACAAATTTTCTTCATCAAAAGCTTTTTCTAAATCAATAATATTAATAGAGATAAAATCAACAAGTCCTCTACATAATTCAGAATATGATGCATATGAAAGATTTAATTCTTTTAAAGCCTTATTAACATCTAAATTAGGAAACTTAACAAGTTGATTCAAATCTTCATTCTCCAAAATATCATCAACTTCAAACTGTAAATATTTTTTTAATATGGTTTTAATTAAACTTATATGTATTGGTTTTGAGATATAATCATTCATACCGCTTGCAAGGCACTTGTCTTTATACTCTTGCAAAGCATGCGCTGTTACAGCAACTAAAACACATGGATTTAAATTCTTTGCCTTTTCAAATTTTCTAATTTCCTTAGCCACTGAAAATCCATCATATCTTGGCATTCGTATATCAATAAAAGAGATGGCATATTTTTTCTCTTTTAAAGATTTTAAAGCCTTTACTCCATCATCTACAATATCAATAAAATTTTCATTAATGCCTATTACAACAAGAATATCTCTCAACACTTTTTGATTTACCTGATTATCTTCAGCTATTAAAATATTAATGGGTTCTTTTATCTTAAAAGCACTATCTATTGGAGCCAAATCCTCAAAATCAATTTCTGATTTAAACTTTTTTTTAGAAAGAACAGAACATATACTAAGCCCCATTAAAGGCTTTTTAACATACATATATTTTAAATTTTTTAGGGCTTTATTATCTAAATAATAAAATAAAAAAACAATTCGTACATCAGAACTTAGTCTTTCAATATTATTGGCAAATCGAATACTCTCTTGAATATTATCGTTATTTACATTTACATAAACAAAATTATAAAAAGGGCATTCCTTGAAGACTTTATAAGCATCTTCAAAAGACGCTACATAGTGCACATTAGAAGAGCATTCTAATAAAATCGAACAGTGTTCAAAAACTTTAATAGATTTTTGACTTAAAAGAACATTTAATACTTTATTATCACCATTTATTGATTGAAATCTATTGATTGACAAATTTTTACTTTTAAGCTCACCGCCCAATAAAAAGGGCAACATAAATGAAAAAGTTGTGCCCTCTCCCACCTTACTATCAACAGCAATGCCAAGACCACCCATTAGTCTTATAAGCTCTCTAGATATTGATAACCCCAATCCTGCACCCTCATGAACCCTGGAAGAAGAATCATCTTCTTGTTTGAATATTTCAAATATCTTAGAAAAATTCTCTTTTTCAATCCCTTTACCCGTATCTATTACTTTAAATTCAACTGTAACTAAAGCCCTATTATCATCGACCCTTGTTCTACATACTTCTTCATAGTTTAAAACAATAACACCATCATCTGTAAACTTAAAAGCATTTCCTATTAAATTAATTAAAACTTGTTTAATTTTTACAATATCACCTCTCACATAATTCTTAAAAACAGATTTAGAATAAGAGAATAAATCAATATTTTTCTTTGCACATTGAGATTGAAAAGTTTTTAAAACCATTTCCATTTCACTCTCTAAATCAATCTCTTGACTCTCAACATGTAATTCATTGACATCTATTTTAGATAAATACAATATATCATCAATTAAAGAAAGCAAAGAATCAGATGAATAATTTATCATCCTAACATAATCTTTTTGAACATCCGTAAGAATAGTTGTATCCAAAAGCTCAGTAGCTGCCATTATTCCGTTAATAGGGGTGCGAATATCATGACTGACGTTCGCTATAAAAATGGTTTTAGCAGCATTAGCAGCTTCTGCAATCTTTTTTTCATTCATTACAAAAGAATATCTTCTTTTCTGCTCAAATGATAATCTGAACATAAAAATTATTACAAATCCTAAAAAAGTAAAATAAAATATAACGAATGTTACCACTAGAAATTTAAAATTTTTAAACCTGCTACCTTTAGATTTATAATAAATATCAAATTTCCAATCATTTAAATACATCTGACTGTCAACATTAGAACGCATAACAACTTTTTGAATAATTTCTTTCAAGATATAATCCTGATTATAAATAGCAAGGCTCAAATCAAAAGCTAAATCTCTAAAAGTAGGAAGTTTTTCAACATCAACAATATTGAATTCTTCGAAAACAGCAGCAGCTGTATACTCATCGCTAATAATCCCATCTACCTTTCCCTTATAAAGAAGAAGAAGAGCCTCTTTAAAGTTGCTTACCAGAATAAGCTTCGATTTAATATTATAAGCCAAATTTTTACTATATAAAAAATCAAGTACAGCAAATCTCTCCAAAGATCTAGATGGAAGCACCCTTTTTTTATTTGAAAAAATATAAAGCGGAATTCGAGAATTTAATTTTATATTGAAAACATTCTCTAAATTTGAATCTACTGCATTAGTATTTAGCATATCGATTTTTCCAGATTTGATTAATTTTTTAAGATCTAAACTATTGTGTGCTTCAATTATGTTAAATCCTAAACCTGAAAACATTCTAATCTTATCAAGCAGAAATTGATTTATTCCTTTATAACTATTTGCTTCAACATAATCTATTGGATACCAATTTTTAACAGCAAGATTTAATTTATTATTTTTTGATAACCAAATTTTTTCTTCTATATTAAATTTAACCTTATTCATAATTTTATAACTATTTATTCTAGAACTATTAATCTCTTCTTTATCCAACCAATTTTTATCTATTTGAAGTAAAGATTCAAATGAAATATCATCAAATATAGCATTGAGAATATATTTAATAACCTTATAAATCCTGTTATCAATAGCTAATACTAAAAATCTATTTTTATTAAAAATAGAATCGTAAGATTTTAATCTACCGTTATATCCATTTAATTTTAATAAATATTTTGTTGTTATTGAATTTTCTATAAACCCATATGAATTATTAACAATATCTATAAAGTTATTAACAATATCTTTATTCTTATTTAATTGAATGTTATTAAAATTAAAATCAATAAACTGAGAATTTATTGGACCAGTATCATTGTTTAGGTCTTTAGAATAAAATTTAAAATTAAGAGGATATATTGGCTTACTTACCACATAATTAACATTTTCAAATACACTATCATTACTAATAATTCCTCCAAAAATGCCTACTGACTTTCCATCTAATGATTTCTTAATATCCTCTTTGGGAAACCCCTTAAAAATAGGCTTAAAGATATGTTGCCTTGAAAGAAGATTCCATAAATCCAC
This sequence comes from Borreliella mayonii, assembly GCF_001945665.1. Lineage (NCBI taxonomy): Bacteria > Pseudomonadati > Spirochaetota > Spirochaetia > Spirochaetales > Borreliaceae > Borreliella > Borreliella mayonii. The sequence continues at coordinate 435,028 of NZ_CP015780.1, forward strand.
TAAAATGCCAGACAATTTTCTCTGTGAATTAATAAAACTTAAAGGAGGATAATCGTTATATAAACCAACATCAACAAAATTTCCCTTAGAAGTAGTATCTAAAAAAGAAACAACAAGTTCTTCGGGCATTTTCATCAAATATGAAAACAAATCTAAATTCAAATTCTTTATTATCTCAGGAGCATTTCTACTAATAGCTACTCTATTTTTAATACTATAAAAAACATCTCCGGTAAAAATCACAAGATCTTCACGTAAAAAACGCTTTGCAATATAATGTAAAGTCTTACAATCACCATATATATAATCGACTTTATCATTTTTTAAAGCCAATATTAACTCTTGTACATTATCAGCCAAAAAAATAGTGCTAGCACTTTTTAGCCTTAAGATATCTTCATATATTGTATTTTTAATAACCCCTATATTAAAATTGGATAAAAATGTTGAATGGGTATTTTTATATTCTTTATTAGAGCTTTTAGAAAATAAAATTGAAATACTCCTAGCAAGTTCGCTTTTAAAATAAAAAAAATCATTTAATTTTGTATTATAGGTCAATCCCAAATATATTGCTTCATCTTCAATTTCACTTTCATTTAAATTGTCAATATGCTCAACGCTAATATCAACATTATTATCTTCTGCCCATTTATCTAAAATAGAAAAAATAAGTCCCTCATATTCTCCCTTATTATTCTTATAGTAAAAAGGAAAATATTGATCTATAAGCTTAAACTTAAAAATATTCTTAGGAAATAAATTGACGTTGACAAAGCAAACCAAAAGTAAAATTAAAAAATTTGCTTTTTTCATATTATTTTAAAATTTCCTTATTAAAATACAACAGCTTTATTACTATGTAAAAATAAATATACACAATAAATCCAAGGGTTAAAATATAAAATAAAAACCCTGGCAATAACTTAATCTCCCGCGAACTCGCAGTACCATCAGCGAATAAGAGCTTAACTTCTGTGTTCGGAATGATAACAGGTGTTTCCTCTTTTCTTTAACCACCAGGGTTTTTAAAAGGAAGACAAAAACATGGCCAAAGATACGGGTAATTAGTATTAGTCAGCTTAATATATTACTATACTTACACTTCTAACCTATCAACCTGGTATTCTTCCAGGACCCTTAAAGGATATCTCATCTTGAGGAAGGCTTCCCACTTAGATGCTTTCAGCGGTTATCCTTTCCGAACGTAGCTACCCAGCACTTACCCTTGGCAGGATAACTGGTACACTAGAGGTTCGTCCATCTCGGTCCTCTCGTACTAAAGATAGCTCCTCTCAAATATCCAACGCTTGTGGCAGATAGGGACCAAACTGTCTCACGACGTTCTGAACCCAGCTCGCGTACCGCTTTAAATGGCGAACAGCCATACCCTTAGGACCTGCTCCAGCCCTAGGATGCGATGAGCCGACATCGAGGTGCCAAACCCTTCCGTCGATGTGAACTCTTGGGAAGGATAAGCCTGTTATCCCCGGAGTACCTTTTATTCGTTAAGTGACGGCGCTTCCACTTGCCACCGCCAGATCACTAAGACCTACTTTCGTATCTGTTCGACTTGTCAGTCTTACAGTTAAGCTACCTTATGCCTTTACACTTACAAAGTGATTTCCAACCACTTTAAGGTAACCTTTGCGCACCTCCGTTACTCTTTAGGAGGCGACCGCCCCAGTCAAACTACCCACCTGGCACTCTCCTCATATTTCTATAAGTTAGAAACCTAATTAAACAAGGGTGGTATTTCAAGATTGACTCCACTACCCCTAACGAGATAGCTTCAAAGTCTCCCACCTATCCTACACATATTTAATCAAATCTCAATACCAGGCTATAGTAAAGGTTCACGGGGTCTTTCCGTCTAACCACAAGTAATCGGCATCTTCACCGATACTTCAATTTCACCGAGCTCCACGTTGAGACAGCGTCCAAATCGTTACACCATTCGTGCGGGTCGGAACTTACCCGACAAGGAATTTCGCTACCTTAGGACCGTTATAGTTACGGCCGCCGTTTACTGGGGCTTAAATTCAATGCTTCGAATAAACTAACATCTCCTCTTAACCTTCCAGCACCGGGCAGGTGTCAGTCCCTATACTTCTCTTTACAGATTTGCAGAGACCTGTGTTTTTGGTAAACAGTCGTTTGGACCATTTTTATGTTACCTAATTGCTTAGGTCGTACTTATCCCGAAGTTACGTACGTATTTTGCAGAGTTCCTTAACGTGGATTCTCTCGCGCGCCTTAGAATTTTCATCCCACCTACCTGTGTCGGTTTGCGGTACGGTCCCTTATAGCCTAACCTTAGAAGCTGTTTCTTGGCACCTTGACTACCTACATTTCATGCTACCTAAATAGCACTCATCATCACATCTTAGCTCTCTTAACGGATTTTCCTATTAAAATCATCACCTTAATGCTTAAACTAGGACAACCATCGCCTAGCAGTAGTTAACCTCATGCGTCACTCCATCGAAACTATAAGAGGTACGGGAATATTAACCCGTTTCCCATCGACTACACTTTTCAGCTTTGCCTTAGGGGCCGACTAACCCTGGGAAGACGACCTTTACCCAGGAAACCTTAGGTTTTCGGCGAATGGGGATCTCACCCATTTTTTCGTTACTCATACCTGCATTCTCACTTCTGATACCTCCATCAAACTTTTCAGTTTAACTTCTCAGGCTTACAGAACGCTCCCCTACCATCTTAACTTTAGTTAAGATCCAAAGCTTCGGTAATGTGTTTAGCCCCGTTACATTATCGGCACTTAAGTACTCGACCAGTGAGCTATTACGCACTCTTTAAAGGTATGGCTGCTTCTAAGCCAACCTCCTGGCTGTTTACGTACCTAAACCTCCTTTTCCACTTAACACATTTTTGAGACCTTAGCTGTTGGTCTGGGTTGTTTCCCTCTCGACTATGAACCTTATCGCCCATAGTCTCACTCCTATTCATCATTTAATAGCATTCGGAGTTTAACTGAGTTTGGTACCCTTTGACAGGCCCTAGCTCAATTAGTGCTCTACCTCTATTAAACTAAAATAAGGCTGAACTTAAATCCATTTCGGGGAGAACCAGCTATCTCCGAGTTTGTTTAGCCTTTCACTCCTATTCACAGCTCATCCCTGCCTTTTTAAACAGACTAGAGTTCGGCCCTCCACTTGGTTTTACCCAAGCTTCAGCCTGGCCATAAATAGATCACTCGGCTTCGGGTCTACCACATCTAACTAAATCGCCCTTTTAAGACTCGCTTTCGCTTCGACTCCAACACTTCTATGCTTTAATCTTGCTAGATATGATAACTCGCAGGTTCATTATGCAAAAGGCACGCCATCACCGCAATAAATTACGGCTTTGACTGCTTGTAAGTCTACGGTTTCAGTTCTATTTCACTCCCCTCCCGGGGTTCTTTTCACCTTTCCCTCACGGTACTCTTCTCTATCGGTAGCTTTTTAGTATTTAGCCTTGGAGAGTGGTCTCCCCAGCTTCAAACAAGGTTTCTCGTGCCTCGTCCTACTCAGGAACATTTTAAAAAGATATTTACATTTAAATTACAGGACTATCACCTTCTTTGGTTAAACTTTCCAGATTATTCTTCTATATAAATATTTTGTAACTTTTTTGCTTATCACAGACTAAGCCTAAACGTCCTACAACCCCCTAAATGCAACGCTCTGCGGCTTGACACATTTAAAGTTTGGGCTACTCCCTTTTCGCTCGCCACTACTAAGGGAATCTCTTTGATTTCTTTTCCTCAGGGTACTTAGATGGTTCACTTCCCCTGGTATCGCCTCTATTATTTAAATAATAGATAGCTAGCATCTTACTAGCTGGATTACTCCATTCGGTAATCTTGGGATCAATAAATGTTTGCTTCTCCCCCAAGCTTTTCGCAGCTTACCACGACCTTCTTCGCCTTAAAGCTCCTAGGCATTCACCATAGACTCTTATTACTTTGACCATATTTTTATCTTCCATCTCTATTTTGCCAATTTGTTTATGCAACATAAAATAATATATATCTTTGTTTAATACATGTCAATATATATTTTATTTTTTATGCTATTTAAATAACACATTCAAAAACACTAATATTGAAAAAACTAAAAACAAATCCAAGGGTTAAAGTATAAAATAAAAACCCTGGCAATAACTTACTCTCCCACGAACTCGCAGTACCATCAGCGAATAAGAGCTTAACTTCTGTGTTCGGAATGATAACAGGTGTTTCCTCTTTTCTTTAACCACCAGGGTTTTTAAAAGGAAGACAAAAATATGGCCAAAGATACGGGTAATTAGTATTAGTCAGCTTAATATATTACTATACTTACACTTCTAACCTATCAACCTGGTATTCTTCCAGGACCCTTAAAGGATATCTCATCTTGAGGAAGGCTTCCCACTTAGATGCTTTCAGCGGTTATCCTTTCCGAACGTAGCTACCCAGCACTTACCCTTGGCAGGATAACTGGTACACTAGAGGTTCGTCCATCTCGGTCCTCTCGTACTAAAGATAGCTCCTCTCAAATATCCAACGCTTGTGGCAGATAGGGACCAAACTGTCTCACGACGTTCTGAACCCAGCTCGCGTACCGCTTTAAATGGCGAACAGCCATACCCTTAGGACCTGCTCCAGCCCTAGGATGCGATGAGCCGACATCGAGGTGCCAAACCCTTCCGTCGATGTGAACTCTTGGGAAGGATAAGCCTGTTATCCCCGGAGTACCTTTTATTCGTTAAGTGACGGCGCTTCCACTTGCCACCGCCAGATCACTAAGACCTACTTTCGTATCTGTTCGACTTGTCAGTCTTACAGTTAAGCTACCTTATGCCTTTACACTTACAAAGTGATTTCCAACCACTTTAAGGTAACCTTTGCGCACCTCCGTTACTCTTTAGGAGGCGACCGCCCCAGTCAAACTACCCACCTGGCACTCTCCTCATATTTCTATAAGTTAGAAACCTAATTAAACAAGGGTGGTATTTCAAGATTGACTCCACTACCCCTAACGAGATAGCTTCAAAGTCTCCCACCTATCCTACACATATTTAATCAAATCTCAATACCAGGCTATAGTAAAGGTTCACGGGGTCTTTCCGTCTAACCACAAGTAATCGGCATCTTCACCGATACTTCAATTTCACCGAGCTCCACGTTGAGACAGCGTCCAAATCGTTACACCATTCGTGCGGGTCGGAACTTACCCGACAAGGAATTTCGCTACCTTAGGACCGTTATAGTTACGGCCGCCGTTTACTGGGGCTTAAATTCAATGCTTCGAATAAACTAACATCTCCTCTTAACCTTCCAGCACCGGGCAGGTGTCAGTCCCTATACCTCTCTTTACAGATTTGCAGAGACCTGTGTTTTTGGTAAACAGTCGTTTGGACCATTTTTATGCTACCTAATTGCTTAGGTCGTACTTATCCCGAAGTTACGTACGTATTTTGCAGAGTTCCTTAACGTGGATTCTCTCGCGCGCCTTAGAATTTTCATCCCACCTACCTGTGTCGGTTTGCGGTACGGTCCCTTATAGCCTAACCTTAGAAGCTGTTTCTTGGCACCTTGACTACCTACATTTCATGCTACCTAAATAGCACTCATCATCACATCTTAGCTCTCTTAACGGATTTTCCTATTAAGATCATCACCTTAATGCTTAAACTAGGACAACCATCGCCTAGCAGTAGTTAACCTCATGCGTCACTCCATCGAAACTATAAGAGGTACGGGAATATTAACCCGTTTCCCATCGACTACACTTTTCAGCTTTGCCTTAGGGGCCGACTAACCCTGGGAAGACGACCTTTACCCAGGAAACCTTAGGTTTTCGGCGAATGGGGATCTCACCCATTTTTTCGTTACTCATACCTGCATTCTCACTTCTGATACCTCCATCAAACTTTTCAGTTTAACTTCTCAGGCTTACAGAACGCTCCCCTACCATCTTAACTTTAGTTAAGATCCAAAGCTTCGGTAATGTGTTTAGCCCCGTTACATTATCGGCGCTTAAGTACTCGACCAGTGAGCTATTACGCACTCTTTAAAGGTATGGCTGCTTCTAAGCCAACCTCCTGGCTGTTTACGTACCTAAACCTCCTTTTCCACTTAACACATTTTTGAGACCTTAGCTGTTGGTCTGGGTTGTTTCCCTCTCGACTATGAACCTTATCGCCCATAGTCTCACTCCTATTCATCATTTAATAGCATTCGGAGTTTAACTGAGTTTGGTACCCTTTGACAGGCCCTAGCTCAATTAGTGCTCTACCTCTATTAAACTAAAATAAGGCTGAACTTAAATCCATTTCGGGGAGAACCAGCTATCTCCGAGTTTGTTTAGCCTTTCACTCCTATTCACAGCTCATCTCTGCCTTTTTAAACAGACTAGAGTTCGGCCCTCCACTTGGTTTTACCCAAGCTTCAGCCTGGCCATAAATAGATCACTCGGCTTCGGGTCTACCACATCTAACTAAATCGCCCTTTTAAGACTCGCTTTCGCTTCGACTCCAGCACTTCTATGCTTTAATCTTGCTAGATATGATAACTCGCAGGTTCATTATGCAAAAGGCACGCCATCACCGCAATAAATTACGGCTTTGACTGCTTGTAAGTCTACGGTTTCAGTTCTATTTCACTCCCCTCCCGGGGTTCTTTTCACCTTTCCCTCACGGTACTCTTCTCTATCGGTAGCTTTTTAGTATTTAGCCTTGGAGAGTGGTCTCCCCAGCTTCAAACAAGGTTTCTCGTGCCTCGTCCTACTCAGGAACATTTTAAAAAGATATTTACATTTAAATTACAGGACTATCACCTTCTTTGGTTAAACTTTCCAGATTATTCTTCTATATAAATATTTTATAACTTTTTTGCTTATCACAGACTAAGCCTAAACGTCCTACAACCCCCTAAATGCAACGCTCTGCGACTTGACACATTTAAAGTTTGGGCTACTCCCTTTTCGCTCGCCACTACTAAGGGAATCTCTTTGATTTCTTTTCCTCAGGGTACTTAGATGGTTCACTTCCCCTGGTATCGCCTCTATTATTTAGATAATAGATAGCTAGCATCTTACTAGCTGGATTACTCCATTCGGTAATCTTGGGATCAATAAATGTTTGCTTCTACCCCAAGCTTTTCGCAGCTTACCACGACCTTCTTCGCCTTAAAGCTCCTAGGCATTCACCATAGACTCTTATTACTTTGACCATATTTTTATCTTCCATCTCTATTTTGCCAATTTGTTTATGCAACATAAAATAATATATATCTTTGTTTAATACATGTCAATACTTATTACAATATTTTAATAAATAAATTTACAAAAATAAATTATAAGTAAAAAATTTATATTTTAAATAGAAAATTCTGCTAAAAATAAACCAAATACATTAAACATTTGAATCCAAATTATTCATATTTAATATCAAGCTCAAAAAAATCAATTAAAAACCTAGCAACACCATCCTCATTATTGCTAAATTTTGTTATTTCATTATTTGTTAAATTAATTTTAAGAAACTCATTAGCATTTTTCATTAAAACCCCTTTACCAAGATTTTTGAGCATCTCATAATCATTATTATTATCTCCAAAAGCCAAAACATCACACAATGGAATGCTTTCAAGAAAAGCAATATTTTTAATAGCATTATATTTATTAGCATTAATATTGGTAACCTCTAATAAATCCTTAGAAGAAAAAAACACCCTTATGTCTTGAAAACTCTTACTCCTAATTTCATTGTCAAGTTTATTAAGAATTGCCAAATCCTCACAATAATAAACAATCTTAGAAACAGAATCAACATTTAGTTTAGTCAAATCTCTAATGATAACATTTAACCCCAAATCTCTAATAAAATGTTTCATAATAGGACTTTTAACATCTGTATTAGAATACCAAGTATCAAAAGTGTAAAGATTAACATCAATATTATCTGTATGTATATTGAGAATTTCTTTTACTAAGCCATAACTCATTGCGTATCTAAAAATTAAATTTTCTTGCAAAAACACTTCAGCCCCATTCGCCGTTACAAGATAATTTTCATTAATACCAATTTCTTTTAATTGACTCCTAATATTTTTAATTTCACTCAATCTTCTACCGGTTGCAACAATTATTTTAAAATCTTTCCCCAAAGTCAAAAGAACCTTAAGAGTTAAAAAAGTAATCTCATGATTATCATTTAATAAAGTGCCATCAAGATCAAAAACCAGCATTTTATATCTTTTATAATTAGAATTCATATATAAATCTCTCTTATAAAATATGCTATCACAAATAATTTATTCTCAATAAATCACTCTTAAAGCATGAAATAATCAAATTTAATAATATTATATTTTTTTAAAATTTTTTAAAAAAATATTTAAATAAAAATCAACGCCTTGAAACAAATTTGTTATCTTTGATATAAAATCTCCAAAGCTTGTTTATATCACTCTCTTTTGCATAATCAATATTGATTCTTTTTGAACAAACTATATTAAAATCTAAATTCAAACCTCTTTGTAAAAAAAGCTCATTATTCCCAATAAGATCAACTTTATTAAAAGTTAAATCAATGTTTAAAAATTTTGTAAGTTTTCCAGGGCCATTAGTAAGAATGCTTTTTCCCCCCAATAATGGAGAAATGGGCTCTACGCTTCTAATTAAAACAGCTTGAGGATTATTTTTATCAGCAGTCACAATATTAAACATATAATGCATGCCATATATCATATACACATAAGAATATCCTCCTATGCTATACATAGCATTTGTGCGATTTGTTCTTTTGCCACCATAAGAATGACAAGCACTATCTGTTATTCCCATATAAGCTTCCGTTTCAACGATTCTGGTAACTATTTCCTCTTTGTTGATCTTTCTGATCAACAAATTGCCAAGCAATAACTTTGCAACAGTAGCAGCATCTTGTATAAAAAAATATCGATCCATAAACTCAAGTTTAAAACAAGATAATAATAAAAAATTATTACCTAAACACACACGCAAAACATAAGAATATATTATTCACAATAATAATAAAAACTAAAATAATTTAATTATACAATAAGTACATATTTTAATAAATTCTTGAAAAATCTCAATTAGCAATATAAAATTAGTAAAAAAGTCTAAACACTATGCTATCACTAATGAAAATTAATTTTTGAAGCAGATATTTATGGATTTTCCCAATTATAAATGCCTGTTAATATAATATTTTGCATTTGATTAAAAAATCAAAAATCGATCATACGCAATGAATCAATTATAGCGCTTTTTAGAATGCCCCTTAATCTATACTTCTAAAGCAATAAAAAAATTTAAAAATTTGAAATAATACAGCTTAAATCAGTTTATATAAAAATATTAATCTAAAATATCGAACATTAATAAATATATAAAAAATTATAAACTATACGCAATATCTCTTATGCCTTTTTAAGATATAAGAGATATTGACAAAGTCAGAAGATTTAAATAAAATTTGTAAAGAATTAATATGCTTAAGGGATCATAGCTCAGGTGGTTAGAGCGCAGGTCTGATAAACCTGAGGTCGGATGTTCAACTCATCCTGGTCCCAATTTAGTCCATTGTTTCAAAATCCAATCATAACTACAAAAAATGTTTACTTAATTTCGATATTGATGATTATACTGTATTACAATATAATCTCAATTTTTAAAATTGATAATTACCATTCCATTAGATTTAAAATCATACTTACTATTAATAAAATTTAATATAAAGTTATGCAATATTAAATAATTGCTAAAAATTTATTTTTTATAAATTTCAAACCAAAAATTTACCTTGACTTCAAAAACTTTTTAATCAAAATAAAAATACAGAGAAGAGTTAATAAAATTGGCCTTAATTTATCTTTCTATTATAAAGGGGTTGACCCAGATATACTATAATATCTTGTTATGACTTCACCCCCTACTAAACATACCTTAAATACCTTCCTCCCTTGCGGGTTAGAATAATAGCTTCGGGTATCCCCAACTCGGGTAGTGTGTACAAAGCCCGAGAACGTATTCACCATATCATTCTGATATACGATTACTAGCGATTCCAACTTCATGAAGTCGAGTTCAGACTTCAATCCGGACTGAGACCTGATTTATGGGCCTTGCCAACATTACTGTTTTGCTTCGCACAGGCCCATTGTAGCACGTGTGTAGCCCAGGACATAAGGGCCATGATGATTTGACGTCATCCCCACCTTCCTACGACTTATCACCGACAGTCTTATCTGAGTCCCCACCATTACACATACCGATAACGACAAAAAGAATTGCTGCTCGTTACAAGACTTGCCCAACCCAGGCATCAAGCTTAACGATCTTTATTATTAGCTTTTAGTTGGAAATTAATGCAGACCGTTTATAAAATAGGCTTTCTGAAAAATATAATCCTACCCAATCCTTGTGCCTTAGTAAAACAACGTTGACCCTTATAAGAAACTTGTCCTCATTTCTAAACATTTTACTTAATATAAACAGGTTCTAACTTCCTATATCTTATCTTACAATAATTATTTTAGCATTTATCTAATTTGTTTGACAACATATTTAATCACAATCTAAGGCACATACCCAATGGAGGTTAAGGGACTCGAACCCTTGACCCTCGGCTTGCAAAGCCGATGCTCTAGCCAACTGAGCTAAACCCCCAAAATGATCTAAATATAAGTTTAATAAAGCTCTTTAATATCAACAATAAAAAATTTAATATACAAACTTCTATTAAACCTACAGAAGCAACAATGGTTTTAAAACTCTTTTATCAAAAGAAAAGAGCAGGGAAGAGTTAATGGAATTAGCCTTAGTTTATCTTTCTCTTAGAAAGGAGGTGATCCAGCCGCACTTTCCAGTACGGCTACCTTGTTACGACTTCACCCCCCTCACTAAACATACCTTAAATACCTTCCTCCCTTGCGGGTTAGAATAATAGCTTCGGGTATCCTCAACTCGGGTGGTGTGACGGGCGGTGTGTACAAGGCCCGAGAACGTATTCACCGTATCATTCTGATATACGATTACTAGCGATTCCAACTTCATGAAGTCGAGTTTCAGACTTCAATCCGGACTGAGACCTGCTTTATGCGTTTTGCTTCACATCACTGCTTCGCTTCGCTTTGTACAGGCCATTGTAGCACGTGTGTAGCCCAGGACATAAGGGCCATGATGATTTGACGTCATCCTCACCTTCCTCCGACTTATCACCGGCAGTCTTATCTGAGTCCCCACCATTACATGCTGGTAACAGATAACAAGGGTTGCGCTCGTTGCGGGACTTAACCCAACACCTCACAGCACGAGCTGACGACAACCATGCAGCACCTGTATATAGACCCCAAACGGGGAATAATTATCTCTAACTATATCCTATATATGTCAAGCCCTGGTAAGGTTCCTCGCGTATCATCGAATTAAACCACATGCTCCACCGCTTGTGCGGGCCCCCGTCAATTCCTTTGAGTTTCACTCTTGCGAGCATACTCCCCAGGCGGCACACTTAACGCGTTAGCTTCGGTACTAACTTTTAGTTAACACCAAGTGTGCATCGTTTACAGCGTAGACTACCAGGGTATCTAATCCTGTTTGCTCCCTACGCTTTCGTGACTCAGCGTCAGTCTTGACCCAGAAGTTCGCCTTCGCCTCCGGTATTCTTCCTGATATCAACAGATTCCACCCTTACACCAGAAATTCTAACTTCCTCTATCAGACTCTAGACATATAGTTTCCAACATAGCTCCACAGTTGAGCTGTGGTATTTTATGCATAGACTTATATATCCGCCTACTCACCCTTTACGCCCAATAATCCCGAACAACGCTCGCCCCTTACGTATTACCGCGGCTGCTGGCACGTAATTAGCCGGGGCTTATTCATAAATTAACGTCATCACTTTGTCATTTCCTACAAAGCTTATTCCTCATTTATAAAAGAATTTTACAATCTTTCGACCTTCTTCATTCACGCAGTGTCGCTCCGTCAGGCTTTCGCCCATTGCGGAAGATTCTTAGCTGCTGCCTCCCGTAGGAGTCTGGACCGTATCTCAGTTCCAGTGTGACCGTTCACCCTCTCAGGCCGGTTACTTATCATCGCCTTGGTAGGCATTTACCCCACCAACTAGCTAATAAGACGCAGACTCATCTACAAGCGAAGCTTTAAAGGCTTCCTTTCATCAATTAACAAATTAATTGACCTTATTCGGTATTAGCTACTATTTCTAATAGTTATCCCCATCTCATAGGTAGATCATCCACGCGTTACTCACCCGTTCGCCACTGAATGTATTGCTACATCCCGTTTGACTTGCATGCTTAAGACGCACTGCCAGCGTTAGTTCTAAGCCAGGATCAAACTCTTCGTTATTCTTATTTTTTATTTAAAAAAATTAACAGGTTTTGCTTATTCTTTTGGCTTTTAACCTTACTTAACTCTTCCCTTCTCTCATCTTCCAATAATCATTTCAACCTTTAATACTTTAACAAAAGAAGAATCATATTGTCAATACCTTTGCATTATTTTATTAATATAAAATGCAAAAAAATAAATTTTTATTAAAAACCATGATAAAAGCATTAACAACCACATTTTTCATTAACAGGTAAGGTTGTAAAAATTTTTTTCAATTTATTTCCTAATTTAGCTTTTAAATAATCAAAAAAAGTTCTGAAATTCTCATTATCTCCTTTAAACTTAATCCACAGTTCTTTAAAAGTCAAAATTCCTTCCCTAAGATCCTTGTAATTAGAAAAAGCCGCAGTACAATCACTATACATTAAATTATAAAAATCAGAATCTTGCTTATCTTTAAAAAAATCTATACTTGGTATTTTTTTAGCAAAGGCAAATCCTCTCTCATAGGCCGTACCCGAATCAACATAATTAACCAAAGCTAAAACAATATCGCTACTAACTAGCTCTTTTAAATCTATCTCTCTTATCTTCTCTCTTATATCTCTATTTGCAAACTTATAATCAACCTTTTCAAGCAATCCCATCTTTTTGACAGCATGATGCTCTGGAGAAAATACATCTAAATTAAACTCTTCAAGAAATTTCAAAACCTCATCCCTTAGCTTAATTTCCTCTTCCTTAAAAAATGGAGAAGCTAAATAAATTTTCATAAAAACCCCTATTAAAATTCAAGTATAACACAATAAATCAATCGGGTAAAATCAATAATAAATAAATTTTTGACATCTAAGCAAAAAACATTTATTATGAATGACTCCTGCTGACTAAAATAGTAAATTCTCCTTTAACCCTCTCCTTGCTCGATTCAAAATATTTTTTTAATTCTAAAGGCTTACCAATTTGATATTCTTCATAAATTTTTGTCATCTCGCGACCAATAAGAATCTTCGCATCTAAACTAACAGAAGAAATTTCAACAAGCAATTTCAAAATTCTATGACCAGATTCAAGCAGAACAAATGCATCACCCCTTTTATATAACTCAGCAATTCTTTTAAATCTTTTAAGACCTTTGTTAGGCAAAAACCCCTCAAAAAGCACTGATTTATCTCTAAAAGGATTAACACTTACAATTGTATTAAAAGAGCTTACTCCAGGAATTGGATAAACTTTGTACCCCTCTCTAAAAGCAGCAGCAACTAACAAACTGCCAGGATCACTAAGCCCTGGAGTACCAGCGTCACTAACAAAAGCAACAGAATCTCCTTTTGCCAAATAATCCAATAGTAAATTTATCTTCTTATTTTCTGTTATGGCATTACAAGAAATCATTTTTTTATTAATTTTATATCGCAATAAAAGTTTACTAGTAACCCTCGTATCTTCTGCAAATATGACATTTACCGATTTTAAAACATCAATTGCTCTATAAGTAATATCTTCTAAATTGCCTATTGGCGTACCAACAATATATAACATAGCTCCTTTTAATTCCTCCAAAAACCAAAAATAAATATATTAAAAGCATCTTTTTTTTAAATGATAAAAATCTAAAATCCTTTACTTACTAAATACAAGAATAAGATATAAGCTATATTTTATATATCTATCAAAATACTTGCTTTTGTATTACATTTAGTTATATCATTAAGTATTAGTGATTAAAAAGTTAAAAGAAAGGGAAAATTTATGTTTGCATTAATTAGAAAAATATTTATGATTTATTTTCTATGCATTACTCTTGTAGGTTTTGCCATGATTTTTATTGATAGCAAATTTACCGAACAGCGTGATGCTAAAGAAAATCAAAACAAAATTAATCAACATACAATCAAACCTAATTTAATTATGTTTACATCTTCTATAGGAGGATTTTTGGGTGTTTATGCTGGAATTTGGATCTTCAACTATGATAAAAGCAATTTTTACCTAAATTGGGGAAATTTAATAATATTAATATACAATATAGCTCTCATTATCACTGTATACTCAAAATCACATAGTTAGATAAAACATAGCCCAATTATTTTCATAATTTATAAATTATTGACTATAATTCCTCTTTTAATCATATATTTATAAACCTCTTCAGGATTTTCCAAGCTTTCAATCAAGCTTTCTGCTCTATCATTTATTTTTTCCACCAATTTTTTATAAGCCACTTTTATTCCTCTGCTTTCTAAAAAATCCTTTGCAGGTTGAGAAACAACCCCAGCTTGAACATTTTGAAGCCCTATATTATAAATAATAACGGCTGCCGCCTTGCCCACAACTTTATCATAAATTTCAAGTCCCTCTTTATTCTGGATATATTTATTGATAAAATTATCTACTTCTAAAAGGGGCTTTAATCCCCTTTCCATATTAGAATAAAGTATTTTATGATCTTTGAACAACCTTAATGTTGGATTCAAGCCTGATATCATTTTTACCTCTTTTCTGGATATTTACAACAATCAATAATAAAAACAAACACTATTAATAATATACATAAACAATAAATACTGCAATATCTAAAAAGATAGTATACTTACGTTATATGATATTCGTGCCAAAAACTAATAGTAATTCTAAAATCGAAATAAAAAAATCTATATTTGTTTCATATATTTTTAATATTGAAAAAAAAGACGACATAAATAAAACTATTAAAAAATATAAAATAAAATTTAAAAATGCTACGCATGTGGTTTATGGATTTAGAATTGGAAACAAGAACTCATTCCTAAATGGAATGAGTGATGACAGAGAGCCTAATTTAACAGCTGGAAAACCCACATTGGATGCCATAATACATAATAATTTAACTGATACCTTAATAATCACATTACGATATTTTGGGGGCACTTTGCTTGGCAGAGGAGGATTAATCAAAGCATATTACAAGTCTGCCAAAGAAGCTATCAAGAATACACCTATAATAGAAAAAGAGGAATTAGAAATTTTAAGCTTAAATTTAAATTACAACCAATACAATTCACTATTGAAAATGAAAAATAAACTTGAAATAGAAATCTTAGATTCAAACTTTTCAAACAAAATAAAAACTTCAATTACATTCAAAACAAAAAATAAACAAAAAATATCAGAATTTTTTATAGAAAATGGCTTAATTTAAGAAATTTTAAAGTTTCATAAAGAATAATATATATATGTCAAACAATCAAATATTTAAAAACTAATTTAAAGTATTATTATTTTTACCATTTATGTTTTAAAATATAAAAACAAAACCAAATAAAAAGAGAAAATTTATATGAAAATAATATCTGTAATCAATCAAAAAGGAGGCGTAGGAAAAACCACAAGCGCCATTAATATTTCTTATTCAATGACCCTACTTGATAAAAAAATTCTTTTAATAGATATTGATTCACAAGGAAACTCTACTAGCGGCACAAACATCTCAGAGCATATAGCCGAAAACTCAAGTTATGAGCTTATTAATAAAAAAATAAAGGTCAAACCTTTAAATCATTTTAAATTAGATATAATTCCTTCTAGCATTAAATTAGCTTTGCTCGAAAAAGAATTAATAAATGAACTTTCAAGAGAAACTTTTTTAAAAAATGCATTAACGCTGTATAAAAAAGATAAATATGATTTTATTATTATTGATTGCCCTCCTACGCTTTCAATATTAACTATAAACGCTCTTATTGCAAGCAATTATTTATTAATACCAATTGAAACAGAATTTTTTGCATTTGAAGGCATAAATCAACTAATAGATACAATAAATACAGTAAAGCAAATAAATAAAAATTTAGAGATTGCGGGCGTTTTTATAAATAAATACGATATAAGAAACAAAAGTAAAGAAAAATATATAAGCTCGTTAAAAAAAGTTTTTAAAGAAAAACTTTTAAATACAAAAATAAGGAAAAATATAACCATTTCAAAATCTCAAGAAGCAAAAATGCCCGTATATGAATATGACAGAGAAAGCAATGCTGCAAAAGATTTCTTAGAGCTCTCAAAAGAGATAATAAATAAAATTAAGGAATAGCTATGTCTGACAATTTAGAAACTTTAATGTTCTTAATGGGGAAAAAATTAGAAACATCTTCAAATAATTCAGAAAATATCGAAAAAAAAGAAATTATTTCAATTGAAAGAAAAAGCTTTGACTACAATAAGCTAGATAAAGATATTTCTGATTTTTTAAAAACAAAGCAATATGAAATTTTCAATATTTTCAATAACACTTATACAAAAATTGGAAAGATACTCAAAGATGCTCAAGACAAATTAAAAGGAAACAATCAATATAACGGACTTTTTTATCAGTGGTTCAAAAGTATGGGATTTAAAAAAGACAAGGTTTATGCTTTAATATCAAGATACAATCTGCTTATCGAAAATTCCGACAAGCAGCTCACTATAGAAAAATTACCCTTATCATTATCATATGAAATATCTAAAAAATCTTGTCCATCTATTTTAAAAACCGAAGTTCTAAATGGTAAAATAAATTCTTTAAAAGAATTTAAAATTGTTTATAAAAAAAGTTTTGATTTAAAGGATACACACAAATCACTACTCAAAAAAAATGAAAAATATGAAAACGACATAAAAGAAGCATTAGATTTTATATTAAAAAATATAAAAGAATTTAAAAATATCGAATTTAACAAATTAAAGCAAGAAAACTTAAAATTATTTTTTCATTCTATTTTGGAAATAAAGAAAAAAATAAAATATATTAAAAACAATTCTATCTAAATTTACAACTAAGCTAATAAGAATATATTTTATATATTCTTATTGTTCATTTTTTAAATATTAGATTATTTTTTACTTTTAAATTTAACTATAAATAACAAAATATAAACTTTAACCTTCATTTAAATCCCGATATTTCTTTATAAAAACTAAAAAATTTTAAAAACAAACTTAAAAAATTTATGTATTGCGACAAATTCCTAAAAAATAAAAACTATCATAAAATTAAGAAAAGATATTTTACATTCTTTAAATTATAAAAACAATTTAGCTAATATGACCAAAAAAGGAAACAATTCTTCTTAAATCACCCGAAGTAAAATACTCTATCTCTATTTTGCCTTTATTTTGATTACCTTTAATATCTATTTTTGTTTGGATTTTATCAAATAAAAATTCTTTTATATTGCTTAAAAAAGGATCTTGGTCTAGTTCCTTTTTTTTAACTGTGGATTTGTAAAAATTTTTAACATATTTTTCTGCATCTCTTACAGAAAATTTTTTTTTCAGCATCATTAAATAAAGATTATACCTGTCTTGCTTGTCTTTTAAGGATAAAATAACTTTAGCATGCCCAAAAGAAATTTCTTTCCTATGCACTGCATTTAATATTTCTTGCTCAAGATCTAAAATCCTAACTAAATTTGAAATATAGGTCCTACTTTTACCAATTTTTTCAGATAAATCCTTTTGAGTTAAAGAATATTTATTCATTACATTTTTATAGGCATAAGCCTCCTCAACAGGCGTAAAATTTTCTCTTTGAATATTTTCAACCAAAGGCATAAAATCCCTACAAGATTCTTTTATGTCAACCTCAATAACAGGAATATTTGTCATCTGAATCAGTTTAGCAGCCCTAAATCTTCTTTCTCCTACTATTATTTTATATCTATCATCTGCTTTACAAACAATTATGGGTTGTAAAATTCCATTTTCTTTTATGGAAATGCTTAATTCTTCTAATTCAACAAGACTAAAAGATTTCCTTGGCTGATCATTATCAATATCTAAAAGTTGAATATCTATCATTTTAAAAACTCCATCCATATTATCAGGACCTCCTACAACAAAAAATTTTACCAGGTTATAATATTGAATTACAATTTAAGAATAAAAAAAAAGAATGTTCCACGTGGAACATTCTTAAATAAGAAAAACCAATTCTTTATTTAATAAATTTTGAAACAGAAATCAAACTATCATTATCAAGAGATAATACTTGAATCCCTCTAGCATCCTTACCTTGTTCAGATACTTTTCCAGCTACTGTTCTTAAAGCTTTTGAACGTTTACTTACAAGCAAAATTTCATCATCCTCTGAAACTGGTATAGCATCAACAACACTACCTGCTTTTTTATCAGATTTTTTATAACTAGTATAACCAGTGGCTCCTCTTTTAAGCTCAGATATTTTAGACATATCTAATCTTTTCCCATACCCATTTTCAGAAATAATCAAAAGATAAGGATTTTCTCTAACCGCCAAAACTTTAACAAACAAATCACCTTCTTTTAATTTCATCCCACAAACACCTTGGGTCCCTCTATTAGTAAGCCTAACGTCCCTTGAATTAAATATAAATGCACTACCCTTTTTAGAAAGACAAATTACTTTTTCATCTTTAAAAACAATCTCTGCACTTGTAACAAAATCTTTATCATTAAGTTTAATAACAATAACACCTCGTGACTTTACTGCTTTAAAATCTGTAGATTCAAATCTAGCTATCTTTCCACTTGCAGTTGTAAGCAATAAATAAGCATCATCGGTAAAATCCTTACTATTCTTAATAGTTAATATTTCTTCTTGATCTCCCAAATTAATAAGCTCACTAATATTTTGGCCTTTTGAAGCTCTTGAAGAATCTTTTATTTCATAAGCATTGATTAAATAAAGCTTTCCTTCATTTGAAATCATAAATAAATAATCATGAGTATTGACACACAAAGCAATAACAATCTCATCTCCATCATTTAGATCAAAAGAACTTAGACCTTTTCCCCCCGTACCTTGCAACTTATACTCATTTTGTGAAAGTCTTTTAAGGAAACCTTTCTTTGTAAGCATAACAACAATATTTTCTTTTTGCATTAAATCCGACATACTAGTTTTTAAAACCTCCTCATCATAAATTATTTTAGTTCGACGTTCATCGCCAAATTTCAAACCTAAATTAATAGTTTCTTCTCTTATAATATTAATAATCCTTGCTGGATTCAAGAGAATATCTTCATAATCTTTTATTAAGCTTAAAAGTATATTAAGCTCCTCTTCAAGCTTAAAAATCTCAAGAGCTGTAAGTTTTTGTAACTTCATATCAAGAACTGAATTGGCCTGAATCTCTGAAAGACCAAAATTTGAAACAAGCCTTTCCTTTGCATCTTTTGCTAATTTAGATGATTTAATAATCTTAATAACCTCATCTATATTATTTAAAGCAATATCTAATCCTTCAAGAACATGTGCCTTCTCTTTTGCCTTTCTCAAGTCAAATTCAATACGTCTTTCGATAATATTTTTTCTATGATCAATAAATTCAAATAATAATTCTTCCAAATTTAACTGCTTGGGAATACCATTAACAAGAGCTAAATTATTTATACTAAAATGCTTCTTAAATTCAGTATATTCATAAAGCAAATTCATAATAACATGAGGATCAAATCCTCTTTTAACTTCAAGAACTATTCTAATGCCCTCTCTATCAGACTCATCTCTTATATCTAAAAGTCCTTCTAGCTTTTCTTCTTTTGCTAAAAACGCAACTTTCATAAGAAGTGCAGATTTATTTACCGTATAAGGTATTTCTGTAACAATTATAGCATTTCTATCTTCTGCTCTTTCTTCAATATGATATCTTGCCCTAATAACAACACTTCCCTTGCCAGTTTTGTATGCTTTAATTAAATTATCATTATAAACAATCTCTCCAAAAGTTGGAAAATCAGGACCTTTGACTATCTTGAGCAAATCAAATATAGAAACATTCTCATTATCCAACATATAAACAATAGCATCACAAATTTCCCTTAGGTTGTGAGGCGCCATATTAGTAGCCATTCCAACAGCAATTCCACTAGAGCCATTTACCAAAAGAAATGGAAATGATGAAGGCATAATCTCAGGCTCACTTAAAGAATCGTCATAATTAGACTTAAAATTAACAGTCTCTTTATCTATATCTTTAACAATATATTCAGTTATTCTTTCCATTTTAGCTTCAGTATATCGCATAGCAGCAGGAGGATCTCCGTCAATAGATCCAAAATTTCCCTGTCCCCGTATTACAGGATATCTAAGTGAAAAATCTTGAGCAAGTCTTACAAGAGCATCATAAATTGATTGATCTCCATGAGGATGATATTTTCCAAGAACATCCCCCACTATTCTACCAGCTTTTTTAAAAGCTTTATCAGAACGAAGTCCCATCTCATACATAGAATAAAGTATTCTCCTGTGAACTGGCTTAAGACCATCTCTTACATCTGGAAGAGCTCTGGAAACAATAACTGACATTGCATAATTTAAATAAGACGTTTTTATTTCATCTTCTATCTTAACATTTAATATTTGTTCTTTATTTTCTCCAACTGCCATTAACACTCCAATTACACATCAAGATTAATTACATTAAGTGCATTCTGTTCAATAAATTCTTTTCTAGGCTCAACTAAATCTCCCATAAGAGTAACAAAAATTTTTTCAGCCTCAACAGCATCGTCTATATTCATCAATCTCATTTTTCTTCTAGCAGGATCCATAGTCGTTTCCCAAAGCTGAGTTGGATTCATCTCCCCAAGCCCTTTATATCTCTGAATAGAAATACTATTACGATTTTTAGTTTCAATAGAATCTAAAAATATTTCTTTTTCTTTCTCATTATAAAAATAATAAATACGATTGTCATGCTTTATTTTATAAAGAGGCGGCATAGCTATATATATATAGCCGTTTTCAATTAAATCTCTCATATATCTAAAGAAAAAAGCTAAAAGCAAAGTTCTAATATGAGATCCATCAACATCAGCATCTGCCATAATAATGACCTTGTGATAACGAAGTTTTGTAATGTCAAAAGTTTTACCAACTCCTGCACCAAGAGATGCAATTATGGGAATAAGCTTATCATTTGTAATTACCTTATCTTCTCTTGTTTTCTCAACATTAAGCATTTTCCCCCATAATGGCAAAATGGCCTGAAAATATCTATTTCTACCCATTTTAGCACTTCCTCCAGCAGAATCACCTTCTACAATATAGATCTCTCTTTCTAAAGGATTTTTAGAAGCACAATCAGCTAATTTTCCAGGCAACGCTAAGCTTTCAAATGCATTTTTTTTTCTTTCTG
Source organism: Borreliella mayonii (assembly GCF_001945665.1). Lineage (NCBI taxonomy): Bacteria > Pseudomonadati > Spirochaetota > Spirochaetia > Spirochaetales > Borreliaceae > Borreliella > Borreliella mayonii. The sequence continues at coordinate 456,545 of NZ_CP015780.1, forward strand.
ATTCTCTTGCTTTTCTTGCAGCCTCACGAGCACGAGCAGCTTTTATTGCTTTTCCAAGAATAGTGTCTATCTCTAAAGGATTTAAATTAATAATTTCCAATAAATGCTCATATACAACAACCTCAACTATTTTTCTTATCTCAGAATTACCAAGCTTACTCTTTGTTTGACCTTCAAATTGAGGTTCTGGAACTTTAACAGAAATAACAGCTGTAAGCCCCTCTTTAAAATCATCTCCTGTAAGATTTGGAACATCTTTTTTACTTATTTTTGAATTTTTAAAAGCTTCGTTCATAGCCTTAGTAAGTCCACTTCTAAAGCCCATAACATGAGTCCCGCCTTCTCTTGTATTAATGTTATTAACAAAAGAAAGAATATTGTCAGAATAGCTTTCAGTCCATTTAAGCCCTACATTAACAATAACATCATTAATAAAACCATCAATATAATAAGGTTCTAATTGAAAAGCTTTACTGTCATTAGTTAAATAATCTACAAAAGATTTTATCCCACCTTCAAAATAAAATTTTGAAGATTTTTCTTTACCAGATCTTTTATCTTCAATTGAAATGCATATTTTATCGTTTAAAAAAGCAAGCTCTTTAAGCCTTTTTTCGAGAACATCATAATTATAATCTAGAGTTTCAAAAATTTCAGAATCTGCTAAAAAAGTAACCTTGGTTCCTGTAATAGAAGATTCCCCCACAACTTCTACTTTAGAAGTTGGAATGCCTTTTGAAAAAGTTTGCCTAAAAATTTTTCCATCTCTATTAACATAAACCTCTAAAAACGAAGACAAAGCATTTACAACCGAAATTCCAACACCATGAAGCCCTCCAGAAACTTTATAGGTGCCTTTATTAAACTTACCACCAGAATGTAGTTTTGTTAAAACAAGCTCAAGAGCACTAATGCCTTCCTCTTCATGAATATCGGTAGGAATCCCTCTCCCATTATCAATTACAGTTATGGTATTATCTAAATTAATAACAACATCTATTCTATCACAAAACCCAGCTAAAGCTTCATCAATACTGTTGTCAACTATCTCATAAACCAAATGGTGCAACCCATTAACAGAAACAGAGCCTATATACATGCCAGGCCTTTTCCTAACAGCCTCAAGTCCTTTTAAGACCTGAATGTTACTAGCAACATAATTCATAAACCTTCCATTCATTTAATCAAAATCTAGACACAGATAAATTCTACATTAAAAAAAAAATAATATCTATTACACACACAATACCAAAAACTTTTAAAAACTCACAAATAATTTAGATAGAATCCTAATTTAACATTATACTATATAATATTAAAAGTATACTACTAAAACCAACAAGGACAAAAAATGGAAAAATCAAAAAATATATGGAGCTTGATTTTAACGGAAATAAAAAAAGAATTATCAGAAGAAGAGTTTTATGTTTGGTTTGAAAATTTGTGCTTTTTAGAATCAATAGGCGACAATATTAAAATATCTACTCCAAACTTATTTCATAAAAATCAAATAGAAAAAAGATTTACAAAAAAAATTAAAGAAATCCTCATAAACAATGGCTACAATAACGTAGTCATTGTATTTACAAATCAACCACCTAAAACCCATTCTAACAAACAGGAAAGCAAAAAAACAATATTTAACGAAACTTTTCCAAATTTTGACAAGCTCAAAGAAAACACACTTTCTAAAGAACCAATTCAAAGCATTCAAGATCGTATAAAAATGTATATCAAAAAAGAAGAAGAGCCTACAAATTTTAAAAATCCTTTTCTTAAAAAAAGATATACATTTGAAAATTTTATCATAGGGCCAAATAATAAACTTGCATACAGCGCCAGCTTGTCAATCTCAAAAAATCCTGGAAAAAAATATAATCCATGTTTAATTTACGGTGGAGTTGGACTTGGAAAAACACATTTGCTTCAAAGCATAGGAAACAAAACAGAAGAATTGCATCATAACCTCAAAATATTATACGTTACTGCTGAAAATTTTTTAAATGAATTTGTAGAAAGTATAAAGACACACGAAACAAAAAAATTTAAAAAAAAGTACAGATACTTAGATATGCTGCTTATAGACGATATCCATGACTTGCAAAAAAAAGAAGGTATACAAGAAGAGCTTTTTCACACATTTAATGCCCTTTACGAAGACAATAAACAATTAGTATTTACATGTGACCGACCTCCTTCTGAGCTTACAAATTTTACAGATCGACTAAAAAGCAGATTCACAAGGGGACTAAATGTTGATATATCAAAACCTAATTTTGAACTCAGAGTAGCTATTGTTGAAAAAAAAGCAGAAGAGGACGGCATAAGGGTTCCTAAAAATATACTAAATCTGGTTGCTCAAAAAGTTACAACAAATGTAAGAGACCTAGAAGCTGCTGTAACAAAACTAAAAGCATATATAGATTTAGACAATATAGAAATTGACATTGATATTGTTGAAAAAATAATCAAAGAAATAATAATTTACGAAAAAGAAACAACCAATGAACCAAGCAATAAAATTAATATAGAAAATATAAAAAAAATACTCTTAAGAGAACTAAAAATTACACACAAAGATATTGAAGGTCATAGTAAAAAACCAGAAATAACAAAAGCTAGACATATTTATGCGTACCTTTTGAGAAATTTTACAGGGCTATCAACAGTTGAAATTGGAAAAATTATTGGAGGAAAAACCCATTCAACAGTACTTTATTCGATAAATAAAATAGATAGAGACAGAAATAATGACAAAGAAATTAACAATTTAATCACAGAACTTATGAACAAAATAAAAAAAAATTAAACTTAATTGAAAAATTGGAAATTCTTTTAAACAATTGGAACAAATAATTTATCAAAAATACAACAAAAAACAACTTATAATTCTACAAGATATTTCTTTATGTTACAAAACATTAAGCACAATTGAACAATCAAACATAGAATTACTACTATTACTACTATATATATCTATAAAAACTAAAAATAAAAAGACTATAAAATCTTATAAAGATAAAATGTAATAAAATATATTAGGAGGTATCATGCTAAATAACACATTTTTTATCTGCGAAACAAATCAAATTATAAATGAGATAGAAAAAGCAAAGGGAATAATCTTGAACAGGAACATGAATGACATTTGGAGTGCATTACTAATCGAGGTAAAAGAATCTAAGCTCATAATCAAATCAACAGACAGAAATATATTTTTTGAAAGCACAATTTCAATTGTTTCAGAAACAGATTTCAAGGTATTAATCAATGCTTCGAATTTTTATGACGCAGTAAAGGCATTCAGTTTTTATAAGAAAATTAAAATAGTTTTTAATGAAAATAATAGTAAATTGGAAATTATGGGAGAATTAAAAGATGAAAAAGAAGAACATGAAGATCATTTAAAAGAACCCACCTTTTCATACGAAGAAATAGAAAATTACAATTATGATATGGTTAATGAAGATTACACTTTTGAAATTGAAATAAAACAAAAATCTTTTAAAAAAGCAATAAATAGAATAGCTTTTTCAGCACACTTTGATGAGTCCAAAAATGTATTAAATGGTGTGTATTTTACAAAAGATGAAGATTCTAAATTATTACTTGTTTCTACAAATGGTCACAGAATGTCCATTTGTAAAACAGAAGTCATAGTTGAAGAAGATGTGAATTTTATAGTTCCTGTAAAAATATTTAATTTTTTAAAACATCTTATGTCAGGAGAAGGTATGGTTAAAATAAAGTCTTCAGATAAAAAATTTTATGTTGAATTTGATAATTATAAAATAGCTTGCAGTTTAATTAATGGTAATTATCCGGATTACAAGAGCATTGTACCTAAAGAGCAGAAAAACAAATCTTTGGTTTCACTAGGCATTCTAAAAGATAGACTTGCAAGAGTAAATTTATATGTTGATAAGTCAAAAAAGTTGGTTTTAACTTTTTCTGAGTTTCAATTAAGACTTCTTGGAGAAGATTTGATTACTGGAAGAAAAGGTGAATTTTTTATCAAAGATCCGAACTATCTATATGACGGAACAGATGAGGTTATGGCTATTAATATTTCATATTTTGTTGAAGCTATTAGTGTTTTTGAAACTTCAAAGATAGAAATACAATTTAATTCAGGCAATGTATTAAAATTAAGTGAACCTGAAAATTTTAATTTTATACACTTGATAATGCCGATGTCTTTAGGTTAAAGTGAATTATTAATGCTATTTTGAATATTGAAATAAGTTTTTCTAAGTTTATTAATGTTGTTTTTGCATTGTGGTATAAGAAATTGCTATGAATGATTCTGCTTTTAAAAAAATAGGCAATGTTATTAAAGATTATTTAGAATCTAATTTGCTTGTTAATAAAAAAATAAGTTCAAAATTATTGATTGCTGATAAATGGAATCAGATCTTTAAGGCTTTGTCAGATGATGTAAAATTTTTAGATTTTAAAAATGAGCAGGTTCTTTTTCTAGAGGCAAGCAATTCAAGTATTTTATATAGTATATTAATTAATAAGGCAAAGATAATAAATTTAATAAAAGAATTAACAGGGATCAAAATAATAGATATAAAGGTTTTGGTAAAGTAATTATTATTGACAATCGTATTTATATGCTATACCATGGTAGTGTTCAATTTGTAGCTTAGTAGCTGGAAATTATTTTTAATGGAGGAGCATTTTGAAAAGGACTTATCAGCCCAGTCGTGTTAAAAGAAATAGAAGATTTGGGTTTAGAGCTAGAATGAAAACTAAAGGTGGAAGACTTATTCTTTCAAGGCGAAGGGCTAAAGGAAGGATAAAATTAACTGTTTCTGATGAGAAAAAGAAATATTAGTCTAAAATCAAAAATAGAAATTCAAAAAATTTTCAAAGAAGGTAATCTAATTAGATTTAGCAATCTTAATCTTAAAATGTTTTATAAATCAAATGGTTTGATTTATTCTAGGCTTCTTGTTACCTTTTCTAAAGGTTTTAGGAGTTCTGTTAAAAGGAATCGCATTAGAAGGCTTTTTAAAGAAGCTTTTAGGAAAAGATTGGAATTATTAGAAGACGTGGCTTTGGATATTATTTTTGTAGTTTCTTGCAATAGGTTAGCTTTGACTTATTTTAGTATTGAATCTCTTATGAAAAGTTTGGTTTTAATGGTGTTAAAGGGGCGGAGCATAAGTGAATCAAAGTAGAAGAATTTTAAGAACGGTTTATTTGTCTTTATTTTTAATAGGTCTTTTTATGCTTATTAATGATATTTTTTCTTCAAACATTTTAAGTTCTAAGTCTTCTTACAAAGAATTGCAGTTTGATTTAAACAAAAATTTTGATGATAACGAAATGTTTTTAAGTAAAAGTAATGACTTAGACTTGATTAATAAGTCTAAAGATATTGTTGTGGAAACAGGGATATATGTTGCTACTTTTTCGACATTTGGAGGAAATTTGGTTTCATTGAAGCTTAAAAATCATTTGAATTTGGAAAAAGATCCTACAGATTTGATTAATATTGATTACAAAAATGAAATTTTTTTCGGTGTTAGTTTTGACTATTTAGTAGAGGATTTGTTTTTGTATAAAAAGATAGATGATTTTAATCATGAATTTAAAGCTTATTTTAAAAATAATGGTAAAACTTATGAATATGTAAAGAGGTATACATTTTCGAAAAAAAATGAATACTTGCTGAAATTTAAAGTTACTGTAAATGGTCTTGAGGATTATAGCTTATTTGATATTGATTCTTATAAAATTATTTTTAGTTCTGAGGTTGAAAGGCTTAGCGATAAAGCAAAGCTACAATATAATAATTATTTGTCTCAAATAATTTATTATGACAATAAGCTTAAATATGGTAAAGATGGTCTAAGGATTAACAATCCTAGATGGATTGGTTCTAGTACTAAGTATTTTGGGGTGTTAGTTTGTAAAGAAAATATGGAAGTTGAGTTTAAGAAGGAAAGAGGAATTCTTAAATCGTTTATTACCAATAATATTGGAAATAAAAAAAATGTTAGTGATGAGTTTTTTATTTATGCTGGACCTAAGGATAATAGGTATCTAGATGTTTTTGACAAGAATGATGACAATACCTTTGGTTTGTCTGATATTGCTTTTGGAATGTCAGTTGAAAAGAGTTTGTGGTATTTGATTCAAGTTCCTATGCAAATGGTGATGCAAGTTTTTTATGATGTTATACCTAATTGGGGACTTTCAATTATTTTTTTGACAATTGTTGTTAGAATACTTATATTCCCTTTGACATTTAAGGGATTTAGAGCTACTGCGGAGCTTTCCAAGCTTCAACCCAAGATTAAAGAGCTTCAAGTAAAGTTTAAGCATGATCCTAAGAAGTTGAATGAAGAGATGGGAAAGCTTTATAAAGAAGAAGGAGTTAATCCTCTTGGAGGGTGTCTTCCTGTAATTTTGCAGCTTCCTATATTTTTTGCTCTTTATTCACTTGTAAATAATTTATTTTTTTTAAGAGGAGCTAGCTTTATTCCAGGATGGATTGATGATTTATCTATCGGTGACAGTGTATATCATTTTGGATATAAGCTTCATTTTGTTTCTTGGACCGATATTAGAATTTTGCCTTTTATTATGATGTTTACTCAATTGGGATCTACAATTGTTAGCTCTAATATGGATTTAAAAAATCTTGGAGCGCAGCAGAAGTTTTTGTATTTTGGAATGCCCATTATGTTTTTTTTCATACTTTATAATATGCCATCAGGGCTTTTGATATATTGGATTACAACAAATATTTTTACTATTTTGCAGCAATACTATATAAAGATGCATTTGTCTTAAAGGGGGAATAATATGAGCTATGAATTTTACGGAAAAACCGAACAAGAAGCAATAAAGAAGGCAATGAGAGATCTAGAATTAAAAGAAGGTGAGTTTGATGTAGAAATTTTAGATAAAGAAAGAGTTGGATTTTTATTTAAGAAAGAAATGATTAAAATAAGGGTTTCTCCTCATGTAAAGGAGGCTAAAAAAGGCGGCTTTGAAATTAAAATTGGTGATGAAATTTGTGATAAAATTTTAGAATTTGTAAAAGAAATGCTAATTAAAATGGGATATTCTGTACATTTGACAATAGAGCCCAAAGAAGGGGGATATGTTAAGATTTCTATTGAGACAGATAGTCCAAATATTTTGATTGGACGAGAGGGTAAAAATTTAGATTCTTTACAGCTTTTAACAAATGTTTATGCCTCTAAGCTTATTGGTGAAAATAGTGCTTTTAATAGGGTCATATTGGATATTGGAGATTATAGAGAGCGATTTAAATCTAGGTTTATTAATTTAGCAATAAATTCTTTTCATAAAGTCAAAAGAACCAGGCGTTCTATTTTGTTGCCATCAATGAATCCTTTTGAAAGAAGAATTGTTCATACAACTTTAAATCGTTATAGTGACATAAAAACTGAAAGCGAAGGAGATGGAAATATAAAAAGAATAAGAGTCTCTTATGTTAGAAACAATAGGTTTGGTATCAATAATTCTCGCAGTTATCAAAAAAGAGATATTGGTTTTAAAAAATAAATTTATGGTACTACTTTGTGTTGAATTTTAAAGAGGAATAATAGTATGAAGATTTTTTTAACCGGAATTGCAGGTTTTATTGGATTTCATGTAGCTAAAAAGCTTGTAGAAAAAGGGCATGAAGTTTTAGGCATAGATGTATTAAATGATTATTATGACCTCAAATTTAAGCATGAAAGGTTAGAGGCTTTAGGTTTTTGTTCTAAGGATGTCAAAACCCGTAAGATTATTAAGAGTGAAAAATATAATAATTTATCTTTTGCTTATATTGATATACTAAATAAAGATAAACTGTTAGAACTTTTTAAAGAGCATAAATTTACGCATGTTTGTCATTTGGCTGCTCAAGCAGGTATTAGAGATAGTCTTGAAAATCCTGATAGCTATGTTTCAATAAATATTGTTGGGTTTTTTAATGTTTTAGACGTATGTAGAGTTTATAAAGAGAACATCAAACATTTTGTTTATGCTTCAACATCATCGGTTTATGGTATAAATGAAAATATACCGTCTAGTGAAGATTCTATTACAGATCACCCTTTAAATTTATATGCAGCTAGTAAAAAATCTAATGAGATGATAGCGCATGCTTATAGTGCGTCTTTTAATATTCCTACAACAGGGCTTAGATTTTTTACGGTTTATGGAACCTATGGAAGGCCCGATATGGCTTTATATTTATTTTCAGATGGAATTAAAAATGATAAACCCATTAATATTTTTAACAATGGAAATATGGCCAGGGATTTTACATATGTGAGCGATATTGCAGATGGTGTTTACAAGGTGTTGAAAAATCCGGCTAAGAGTGATTGTAATTTTGACGTTAAAAATCCAAATTCGTCAACATCTTCTTTCCCTTACAGAATATATAATATAGGAACTGGACACGCAACTAAATTGCTAGATTTTATTAGAGAGCTTGAAGCAAATTTTGATAAAAAGGCCTTAAAAAATTATATGCCTATGCAAAAAGCAGATGTTGTGGAAAGCTGTTGTGATATTTTAAAGCTTAAAAATGATGTGGGGTATGAGGCTAAAATTTCTATTAAAGAAGGAATAAAAGAATTTTCACAGTGGTATAAAATGTTAGAGTCTACCAAGAAGGTTTGACTTTAAACTTTTTTATGCAGAATGATAGATTTTTAATAAATTTTATATTTGCTTTTGTTTTAATAATTAATTATTGATTGATTTAAATTCAATTTTAATTCTTAGGTGTATAATTTATTATTATAGGCATTTGATAAAAGAAAAAATAAAATAGAAAGGAGTTATATAAATGGGTGTTTTAGATAAGATTAAACCAGGTGTGGTTTATGGGGAAGAGCTACATTCTTTATATGAAATATGTAAAAAAGAAGGATTTGCTATCCCTTCTATTAATTGTATAGGAACAAATTCTATTAATGCAGTTTTGGAGGCGGCAAAAGAAATTAATTCTCCTATTATGATACAATTTTCTAATAGTGGTTCTGCTTTTATTTGTGGGAAAGGATTAAAGATGGAAAAACCGCAAGGAGTTTCAATAGTTGGAGCTATTTCTGGCGCTATGCATGTTCATTTAATGGCAGAGCATTATGGTGTTCCTGTTGTGCTTCATACTGATCATTGTGCTAAAAATTTACTTCCTTGGGTTGAAGGACTTTTAGAGTATGGTGAAAAGTACTATAGCCAGCACAAAAAGCCACTATTTTCTTCACATATGTTAGATTTATCAGAAGAGCCCATTAAAGAAAATATTGAAATTTCTAAAAAATTCTTAGAAAGAATGGCAAAAATTGAAATGTTTTTAGAAATAGAGCTTGGAATTACAGGTGGGGAAGAGGATGGAGTTGATAATTCAGATAGAGCTATGCATGAACTATTTTCTACTCCTGAGGATATTTATTATGGATATTCAGAGCTTTTAAAAGTTAGCCCAAATTTTCAGATTGCAGCAGCTTTTGGAAATGTTCATGGAGTATATAAACCAGGGAATGTTAAGCTTACTCCAAAAGTTTTAAAAGATGGTCAAGATTATGTCATATCAAAAACTGGAGTAAATATTGCTAAGCCAGTTTCTTATGTTTTTCATGGGGGGTCTGGATCTACAATCGATGAGATTAATGAGGCACTTTCTTATGGTGTTGTAAAGATGAACATTGACACAGACACGCAGTGGGCTGCCTGGGAGGGTGTTTTAAATTATTACAAAAAAAATGAAAGTCGTTTGCAAAGTCAATTAGGAGATGGTAAGGACATTGATGTTCCAAATAAGAAATTTTATGATCCAAGAGTTTGGTTAAGAGAAGCTGAGGTTTCTATGAAGGAGCGTGTGAAGATTGCATGCAAAAATCTTAATAATATTAATAGGAATTAAATAAAAATTAGTGAATTTTTATTTGCAAGCTGCTTTTTGAGCGGCTTTTTTATTGCTCTATTATATTTTAGATATTGAATTATAAAATTATTGATTATTTGATGTATTTTTTCTACTATTTATCAGGTATCTTTTTTATTATTTTTGTTTATTTTTCAAAACTTAAATAAAATATTAATTTATTTTTAAAATTATTGTTAATTGCTGTTTTTATGAGATTGTTTTGATTTAGAGGTAAGCAATTATAAGATTGTTTCTAAATTTTAAAAAAGCATTTTTCTTTAGATTGACTTTATGTGTTTTTATAGTGCTTGTTGTTTATGAAAAATTAAACTTGATCCTTGGGGATTTAATTTCTCGAAAGAATAGCAGGTTAGAAAAATTTCAAGGATTTGGATTAACTGATTTTTATAATTTTAAATGTGTATGGTATAAGCTATATTATGAATTAAGTGTCATCAGCAACAATATTGATTCCCAGTTCTTTGAGTTGTTCATTTGAGATTTTAGAAGGAGAATTATCAAGAGGGCTTGCTGCAAAAGAATTCTTAGGGAACAGTATTACATCTTTTATTGAAGTTGATTTTGTCATCAGCATTATTAGCCTATCAATACCAATAGCAATGCCACCATGATTAGGAGCTCCATATTCTAATGCTTTTAGAAAAAATCCAAATCTATCTTCTGCTTTTTCTTTTTGAAATCCTATTATGTTAAAAATTCTTTGTTGTAGCTCTTTATTATGTATTCTAATTGAACCTGAACCAAGCTCTACGCCATTTAAAACAAGATCATAAATTTCCCCTATGGTTTTTTTTGGATTTTTTTCTAAATTGGCAATATATCGCTTTTTGGGAAGGGAGAACATGTGGTGAGCTGGTGTATAGGTTTTTGTATTTTCGTCATATTCAAATAATGGAAAATCGTAGACCCATAGAAATTTAAATTTATTTTCATCTATTAGTCCAAGATCGTTTGCAATTTTTATTCTAATTTGACCCATTGCTTTACATGCAGTTTCCCACTTGTTATTAGCTGTAAAGAAAATTATGTCATTATTTTCTAGAGAATAGGTTTTTATTAATTGCTGTTCTTCTGTTTTTAAAAATTTTGCAATTCCTCCAGAAAATTTATTGTTTTCAATTTTTGTAAAATAAAGTCCTTGTGTTTTGTAAAGCTTTGCAATTTCTTCTAAATTATTTATTTTTGTTCTTGAAAACTTATCAGCTTTATCTTTTACTATTAAAATTTTAATTGAACCTTTGTTTTTTAGAGTATCTTTGAATATATTAAATTCTGAATTTTTTAGATTGCGACTTACATCTTGTAATGCAAGTTCAAATCTAGTATCTGGTTTATCGCTTCCATATTTGTTCATTGCCTTTTTGTATGTTATTTTTTTGAATTTTTTAGGTAAGTAAATATTAAGGCAATTTTTAAATATTAAAAAAAGCATATTTTCTATTAATTTGAAAATATTTTCTTTTTTGATAAAGCTCATTTCAAGATCAAGCTGCGTGAACTCTGGTTGTCTATCTCCTCTTGAATCTTCGTCTCTATAACAACGGGCTATTTGAAAGTATTTATCAAATCCTGCTATCATTATAAGCTGTTTGTAAAGCTGTGGAGATTGAGGTAATGCATAAAAAGATCCTTTGTGAATTCTTGATGGGATTACAAAATCTCTTGCGCCTTCTGGAGTTGATTTTACAAAAGTTGGAGTTTCTAGCTCTAAAAATTTTCTTTTTATGAAAAAATTTCTAATAAGATGAGTAGCCTGACATCTTAAAATGATTTTATTTTTCAAGGAATCTCTTCTTAAGTCTAAATATCTATATTCAAGTTTTGAGCTTTCACTTGCATTATTGTCATCCTCTATCATAAACGGCAATTCATTACACTTTGAGATAATTTCAATGTTTTTTGCCAATATCTCAAAATATCCTGTTTTCATATTTGCATTTATCATGTTAGGAGGTCTTTTTATTAGCAGTCCTTGAATTTTAATGCAGTATTCGAGTTTTATTTTTTCTGAGATCTTTAAAAGGTGCTCTTCATTTATTAGAACTTGAGCTTTTTCATATCTATCTCTTATGTTTAGAAAGGTAAATTTTCCGTGGTGTCTAATTTTTTTTACCCAAGCATTTATTTCAACTTTTTTGTTTATCAATTTTTCATTTAATTCATTACATTTGATAACTTTAAACATAATTTAGCTCACTATTATATTATAAATTTCTTTATCTGTTTTTGCATTTAAAATTTCTTTTTTATACAGATCAACTTTGCCCACAACAGATGCTAAAATTCTAGGATAGCTAACGTAATCTTTTGCTGGACACAGTATTAATATAAAAACATGACTTAAGTTTTTGTCAAGAGCATTAAAGTCAATTCCTTCATGGCTTATTCCTATTGCAATATGTATTTTTGATATTAAATTTGTTTTTAAATGAGGAATGGCAAAACCCTCTTTTAGTGCAGTAGTAATTAATTTTTCTCTTTCCATTAAATCTTGGAATATTCTTTCTTTATCAATTTCAATGTTTATTACGCTTAGAAGCTCTCTTATTACATCAGCCTTATTGCTTGATTTTAATTCTAGAATAATGTTTTCCTTTTTTATTCTTTTATTTAGGTTGATATTGCTAAGGATTTTATCATAATTTATTGAGTAATCCAGTTTTTTTGCTTTTAAAGAGACAGTTTCAACTTCTTTGGTTATTTTTTCTAGATTTAAGATTGTTTCTCTAAAAAGATCTTGCATTATAATTAAGTGATTATTTGGGCATTCGAATGTGATTTTACTACCTTCTCGCTTTATTGAGAAAGATATATTGTTTTTTCTTGCATTAATATATTGTGAAGAATCATTTTTAATTTGTTGGGTGAAAAATCCTTCTTTTCTTAACTCATTTTTCAAGTCCCATATAAGAATTTTGGCTAAATTATCATATTCAAATGATACGCATATGTTTGTATTTTGATCTGTTGGTAGTTCTTTTTTGAGTCCGCTTTTATTTATTTTAAATAAAAAGTTTATTATGGGTGTTGCAACGATTGTTGGCAAAAATACCATTATTATTATGATTCCAAATATTTTTTGGCTAATAAATCCTGAAGATAATGCTACATTTGCCATAATAAGCGAAACTTCTCCTCTTGGAACCATTCCTGTTGCAATTTTTAAGGCCCCAAGTTTATTAAATCCCAAAAAGAGTGCTGGAATAAAGCAAAATATACTTTTAGTAATTATTGCTATTGTGCTAATTGCCAATCCTAAAATAAGAACTTCTTTTGAAATTATTTCATTAATATCTGACATAAGTCCGATTGATGTAAAAAAGATCGGAATAAAAAATCTTTCAAAGATTGTTAGTTTATCTTGAATTACGTATACAATATCTGTTTTTGACATGGCAAGTCCAAATACATAGGCTCCAACAACGAAAGACATTCCTAGATTTTGGAAAATGCTTGCAATAGTAAGGGTTATAGAGAGTGTTATTACGGTTGCTAAGGTGACACTGTTTAATTTTTTCAAAAGTCTTGAGAGTGTTTCTGACATATATATTAAAGAGAAAGTTAAGCATAGCCAAATTACTATGTTTTGAATTATGGCTTTTATTGAGCTTGCTATATCAAGATCTGATATAGATCTTGATATAGTTATTACACTTGTAAGCATAAGCATTGAAAGCACATCATCAATAATTGAAGTTGAGATTATTGTTACTCCTTCTGAGGTGCTCATTTTTTTCTTTGCTGAGAGTATGCTTGCTGCGATTCCTGCTGATGTTGGGGTTCCAATTATTCCAATAAAAAGTGAAGTTGGACTTATTAGAGGAACATTAAAAATTATGCTTGCCATTAGTACAAAACTTGTGAAGGTTCCAACAACCTCTGTTATTCCAATAATTCCTCCGCGTGGTAAAAATTTGATAAACAATTTTAAGTCAGTTTCAAGTCCTGCTGTGAAAAGCAATATTATTGAAGCTATGGTAGAGATTGCAAATATTTTTTCATTTATTAAATAATTTTCTCCAATTTGAGTTATTCCTAATGGGAATAATAAAGGTATTTGAATTTTTCCAAAGGCATTAGGGCTTAGAATTATTCCCGCTGTTATTTGCCCTATTACTTTTGGAATTCCTATTTTAGTCACTAGATTGCCTATTGAAATAGATGAAATTACAATGATTGCCAGACTCATTACGAAAGCCGACATTTTTACCTCAATGTCGTATTTTGTTGAGTATGAAAATAGAAGATTAGGCAAGTGTATCAATATTGTTATGTAAAAAAATTTTTTGTTCATTTTTCAAGCTCTTTTGAAAATTACATTTTAGTGAATTTAACAAATTTTTAATTGCCAGTTTTTCTTTTTTCCCTATTACTGTTATTTTTACTTTTTCTTTGTATATTATTCCCAATATGATAATTCCGATTGTAGACTTTGCGTCAGCTTTTCTGCCATCTTTTGTTGTTATTTTTATATCGCACGAAGAGTGTTTATTTGCGAATTCAGCAATGATGTTTGCTGACCTTGAATGTATTCCATCTTTATTTATTATTTCAATTTCTACTTCTTGCATTTTTTACTTATCTTATTTGTTGTTTTTTTTCTCTTTCTCTTTAGTTGCTGTTTTATAAAGTCTTGCTATTGCGCTATCAATAAGATTGAGAAGTATTTTTCCATCTTCTCTTATATGTATTATTTTCCCCCAATTAAAGTGAATATGTGCGTCCAATTCAAAAAGCTCATGTTCTTTTTTAATTGTAATTTTTAAATTATCAATATGTTTTTTGATATGAGTGTCAAATTTTTCTAACTTTTTAAGAATAAAAATTTTTTCATTCTCATTTAATTTATAATTAACCGTTTGAATTTTAGGTTCCATAATATGTTTTCCCTTTCTCAGATTTTAATTCATTTCTATACTTATTAACTGTTCTTCTAGAAATAGAGATTCCCTTGGATTTCAGTATAGCAGAAATTGCTTTATCTGACATCTTTTTATTTGTTTCTAATAACTTTTTTACTGTTATTTTAATGCTTAATTTTGAAAATTCATTTGTTTTTGCTCCACCAACAGAGCTAAAGAGCTCTTTGATTAATATTGTACCCCATTCGCATTTTAAGTATTTATTTTTTATTGCTCTTGATATTGTTGATTTTGATACACCAATTTTTTCTGATAAAATGCCCAAGTTCATTGGCCTTAAGCTTTTAAAACCTCTTCTTAGAAATTCTTTTTGCAATGTATATATAGCTATTCCTATTTTTGCAAGTATTTCATCTCTATATCGTAGGGATTCGATTAACCATTTTGCTTTTTTTTGTTTTTGGGGATTTTTAATTGTTCTTTTAAGTTCTTTTTTAAATATGTTAACTTCTTTGATTTTAATTTTAAATTTGTTATTGTGATTTATTATTAATATATCTGGATCGACATAGAAATTGGTGTCGTCTGGATCTTTAAATTCGAGTGTTGGATTGGGGTTAAGTTTTTGTCTAATAATTTCTAAAGCTGTGTTAAATTCTTTGCTTCTTATTTTGAGCTCTTCTTTTAACTTTTCTTGAGTTTTTTCAAGAAGCTCTGCTTTTTCAAGAATTTTAATAATATTAGCTTCTAATTTATGATGTTTTGCTTGTAAAATTAACGATTCTATTATGTTGGGAACACAAATTCCAATTGGATCAAATTTTTGAATAAGTTCAATTATTTTTTTTACTTTTTCTTTTTCTTCCTTTTTGAAAAGATCGTAAGGGTTTATTATATGAAAACCCTTGCTGTTTAGATTGTTTATTAGTATTTCGCCTATTTTAAGTTCATCTTCATTTATTCTTTGAATTCTTAGTTGTAGCAAAAGATGCTCTTTTAAAGAAGTATTTGTTTGTGTTTTTTCAAGAGCTATGTCGTGTTGATTTTTTATAATATCACATTCTTTATAAAAAATTTTTTTAAACCTATATGTTTTCAATGTTTCAAAAAATATTTTATTTGAGTCTATTTCTAGGCATTCGTTATTTTCGCTTTCTTCTAGTACAAGCTTTGTTAATTCTTTTTGATTAAGACTCAATATTTTTATTGTTTGTATTTGAATTGAGTTTAAATTTTGGGATAATTTTAATTTTTGTTTAATCATATTTACATTAATGTATAAAAAAATCCGCTAAGTATAATTACTAATGCTGGGCTTATTTTATTGTAAAAAAATAAAATAAAAAAATTAATTCCCACAATAGTCAAGGTTCTCAAAAGTTCTGTTTTGTTGTTTTCTATCTTTAAATATGTGTTTTCGAGCAAAATGATTATTGTAATTATCCACAGTGCAACAATAATAGGTTTTAGATTCTCTAGGCAATAATTTAAAAAGCCGATTTTGTGTAGTATTAGGAGGATTATAATCATTATTATTATTGGAGCTGTTATTAATGCCGCTGTAGCAATTATTGCTCCTGCAATTCCTGCAGTTTTCATTCCAACGTATGTTGCTATGTTTGTTGCAATAGGCCCAGGGGTTATTCTTGATATTGTAATCATATTAACAAATTCTTCTTTTGTTATCCAATGTTTATTATTAATTATTTCGTTGTTTATTATTGCTGCAATTCCATTGCCACCTCCGAAATTTAATAATCCGATTTTTAAAAATGTAATGAATAAATTTATTAAAATCAACCGATATCCTTTTCCTGTTTAGTTAATATTTTTTTTATTGTTATATATTTAAATGTGTATACCAAAAAGAAAATTAACAATATGTATGATATTCTTATTTTTAATTTAAAGATTGCAAAAATTATAAGAAAACATATTGTCCATTTTATTACAGAATTATTCAACATTTTTTTTGAAAATTTTAAAACAACGGTTATCATTATGATAATTGAAGATATTTTTGCACCTTCGAGAAATTTTTCAACATGTATGTTATTCGGTACTAATTTTAAGTAAAAGAAAACCATTATTATTGCAATAATGGAAGGTAAAATTCCAGCAACAGTTAGCAAAAGTGCGCATGGGAAACCCCCAAGTTTTCTTCCTACTAGGAATACAAAATTAATCGCTGTAACTCCAGGAATAACATTTGATGTTGCTAGTATTTTATTAAAATCGTCCTCAGATATTATTTTTCTTTTTTTAACAAATATTTTTTTAAGCTCAGATATAATTATTAATCCTCCACCAATTGTAAATGTTGTTGTTTTAAAGACAAGTAAAAACAGGTCCAGAATTTCATATATTTTTTTTTGCTTCTTTTTATGCATTTGTTTTGTCAAATTTAGTAAAAACCTTTGAATACTAATTTTATCACAAATATTGTTGTAATGTTCATTTTGTTGTTGAGCAGCGGTGATGAAGATATGCTTTATTGTGGCTTTAAAACATTGAATTATTGTTTTTATTCGGGTTTATATTAGAAAGGTTTGTTTGCTTTTTGTGCTATAATTCAATTAATTTATGCGAAGCTTAGAAGGAAAGTTTAATTTGTTTAAGGAGCTTTTTATATTTCAAGATTATTTTAATTATATTATTGAGGGTGTGGTAGGTTATGGTTTAAAAGTTTCGATTGCTATAGCACTATGGTATTTTTTAAAGTTAATAGTTAATAAAATGGGAAAAATTTTATTTAAGACTTTAGAAAAGTCTAGATTAGAGGAGAAGTTGGAGGCTACAGTTTTTAACTTTTTAAAATCTTTTTTCAAAATATTAACAGACTTTGTTATTGTTTTAATAATATTGCCATATCTTGGGGTGCCTACAACATCTATTATTGCTGTATTTGGATCATTAGGGCTTGCCATTGGACTTGCTGCTCAGGGCATTTTATCTAATTTTGTTAGTGGATTTATTGTTTTGAATTCTAAATTTTTTAAGTGTGGAGATCATATTAAATGCGGAGATGTTGAAGGTTTGGTTGAGGATATTCAAATTTTTTTTACCACACTTAAAACATTTGACGAAGAAATTATTAAAATCCCAAACAGCAAGCTTACATCTAATTTTGTTGTTAATTTTTCGGCAAATTCTAGAAGAAGGGTTGTGTTTTCGTTTCAAGTTCCCTATGATACGAATATTGGTTTATTAAAAGATAAAATAGAAGATTTAATGATTTTCAATAATAAGAAATTTAATGTTGAGATTTGTTCTCCTACTCTTATTGTTAAAAAATATACTCCCTATTATATAGTTTTGCAGGTTAGATTTTTTGTTAATACAGAGGTTTTTTGGGATTTTAAATATTTTATTGGTGAGTCTATTAAAAATGTTTTATTGGATATGAAAATCAAGTTTCCAATTTGTTTTGCACCTTTTGATAAGCTATATTAATGATTTTTTTCTGCAATAATTTCTGAGTAATAGTTTTCAATTTTTTTTGTGAAAAAATGACTGGAAAATTTAGTAGAGTATTTTTTTGCATTTTGTTTAAATGTTTTTAGTATTTTATCATCTTTTATTACTTTTTCTATGCATTGAGATAAGTTTTCGTACTTTTTTATTAAAAATCCGTTTACTCCCTCTTTTATTACGTCTTTATATATATAATCATTTATTAAAATAGCGGGTATTCCAGCAGTTAATGCTTCTATTACTGTCATTGGATATACTTCACTTTTTGATAGACTAGCAAAAATATC
Organism: Borreliella mayonii; assembly: GCF_001945665.1. Taxonomy (NCBI): domain Bacteria; kingdom Pseudomonadati; phylum Spirochaetota; class Spirochaetia; order Spirochaetales; family Borreliaceae; genus Borreliella; species Borreliella mayonii. The sequence continues at coordinate 475,105 of NZ_CP015780.1, forward strand.
GGAAATTTTGTAGTAATAGCATATTTCTTCCCACGGAATTGTTCCTATTAACAATATTTGTTTTTCAAGCCCATGTTTAATGCTAAAATTTTTTATTTCCTTTTCTTCACTTCCTTTGCCAATGATGATAAGCTTATAATTTTTGTTTTGCATTAAAAGGTCTTTCAAGTGTATTACTAATGAATTTATGTTTTTTTCTTTATTTATTCTGCCAACAAAGATGATTATTTTGTCTGTTTTCTTTATATTGTGTTTTTTCAAAATTTCATCTTTTTTTTCTTTGCTTAGAATTTTTATGAAAAGCTTTCTATCAACTCCATTTGGAATTATTTTATATTTAGAATTATTTGAAAGTTGAAAATATCTTTCTTTTGCTTTGCTTGATGGGTAAATAAAATATTTTATTTTGTTATAATGTTTTCGCATCATTTTATCGGGTTTAATAAAATATTTAAAAATTCCCAAGTAATGCAAATAATAATCCCACATTGTATGACTTGTGTGAACTATTGGTATGTTTTGTTTTAATGCAATTTGTTTTCCAATTTTTCCCATAGAAAACTCGGAGTGAGTATGAATGATGTCTGGTTTATAGCTTTGTATTATTTTATATATTTTTCTTTTGTTGGGAAAAGCTATTACAGCGTCAAGTTTTTTATTTATTTGAATAGATAAGCATCTGTAAACATTTTTTTCGTTTAAAGCTGTTTTGGATTTTGGACAAAATATGTAAACTTCATAGCCATTTTTTTCAAATCCCTCTTTAATTTGTTTTATTGATGTTGCCACTCCATTTTTTTCTGGAATATATGTATCTGTAAATATTGCAACTTTCATATTCTCCTCCTAGCTTAAGTATAATATATTTGGCACTTGGATTATAATTTACTTTGATGCAAGTGGTTTATTTATTGTTGGGTAATGAGCAAGGTTTAAAAGAAGCTTATTTAAAAGAGCTTTTAATTAAAATGGATGCTTTTAAATCGGAAGTTTTAGTTACTAAAATTTTTTTGTCAGAACTCTCAGCTGTGGAATTTGCTGAGAAACTGTTTTCTAATTCTTTTTTTTCAAAAAAAGAAATTTTTATTGTTTATGAATCTGAACTTTTAAAAGTAGGAAAAGATTTAGAACTAGTATGTAATTCAATTTTAAAATCTAATAATAAAACTGTTATTTTTGTTTCTAATAGCAATACATGTAACATTGATTTTAAAAATAAGCTTAAATTTATAAAAAAAGTTTTTTATGAGATTTCTGATGATGATAAATTTACATTTGTGAGAAGAAATTTTTTAAATCTTAATATTAAAATTACAGATTCTGCAATAAATTTAATGCTTTTAATGTTAAATTCAGATACTAAAATTTTGAAATTTTATATAGATTCTTTTGCGCTTTTTGCCAAGAATAATACCATTGATGAAGAAGATATAACTTCTTGGATTAGTTTTATTCGCTTTGAAAACACTTTTTCCTTATTTAATTCAATTTTGAGAAAAGATATGACCCATTCTTTGATCAAGATTAAGTCTATTTTGGATCAGGGAGAAGATTTGATTAATGTTTTGATGAGTCTTATTTGGCAATTTAAAAGATTATTAAAGGTGCAAATAGATTATAATGTATGTGGGAGCTTGCAGAGCGCATTAAATAAAAATAAAATCTTTTTTTCATTGAATAAAATTTATAGAGTAGGGATTAAAAATTATTCAATTTCAGAAATTAAAATTGTTTTGAAAATTTTATATAAGTTTGATTTATATTTGAGAATTTATTCTAAAAATATTCATCAAAATTTATCATATTTTTTAATATTTTCAATTTTAAAGCTTAATAATAATTTTTTAATGCATTGTTCTTCAGAATCAAAATTTAATTTTTAATGTATGAAGCAAAAATTAATTTGGATTGGATTGTTTTGTTTTTTGTCTTGTAGATCTGAATCTAGATTGGCAGAAATTGTTTTAATAGAGTTTTTTAATTCTATTAAAAATTTTCAAAGCAGTCCTGAAATATTTTTTAAATATTTGAATATTCCAAGTGATGATGATCTGAGAGCAAAAATTCGTGGGTTAAAGTCTCAAGCAAAGGACGATTTCATTTTTTATCCTTTATTTTTTAATAATCTAAGATATGAGATAATAGGTAGAAAAAATATTTCTAAGGGCTTTGAATTTGAAGTTGTTATTAAAAATATTAACTTTCAAAACGGGATAGAAAAATTTTTGGCCAAATTAAATAAAATTGAAGGAAGATCTTTAAATATTAAAAATTTAGAAAAAAAAGAGCGCAAAAAAATATTTAACAATTTAATAAATAAAGTTGTTGAAGAGTTAGATAATTTTGATTACACCGAGATTGTTCATTTTTTTAGAGTAGTTAAGAGTTCTTCTGAAGGTTATAAAATAGAGCTTTTGGGAGATGTTTTGAATATACAGGTTAGAAATAAGCTTATTAATGATCTTTTTTTGGTTTTATCGCCTGGAATTTCAAATAGTGTTTTATTTTAAAAGAATGTTAATAAATAATAATCTAGTTTAAAATTCTGTAATTTTATCGTTAATTTAGAGGTTATATAAAATTTAATTGAATTTAAAATTTATTTATCTTGATTATGATTTTTTATTGAGTTTTCTTTCATTGCAAATTCTTTTATTCTTTTTGCAAGTTGAATATTTACTTTTATTTTTTCTGAAATTTCATTTTCACTTAAAGGCAATATATCCTTATAGGTTCCAATTGATTTTAATATTTTTTGGGCTGTTTTTTCTCCAATTCCATGTATTTTTGTATACAATGGGCTTATTTTTTCTCTTCTTTTTTTGTTAAATCCGTTGGCCCTTCTGTGTGCTTCGTCTCTTACATTTTGTAGTATCCTAAGAGCAGGATGTCCTTGGGGCAGATTTATTCCTTTTTTGTTAGTTGTTAAGAATATTGTTTCTTGTTTTTTTGCCAACGAACAGACTTTAACTTTATTTTCTATTTTTAAGCCCTTTAAGATAGAAAAAGCAGCATTTAATTGTCCTTTGCCTCCGTCAATTAAAATTAAATTCGGTAGTTCTAAGTTGTTATTGATTATTTCTGAATATCTTCTTGAGATTACTTCTTTTATTGCCTTAAAGTCATCAATTTCTCCCTTTAATAGTGATTTTAGTTTGTAAAGCCTGTAGTTTTCTTTAAAAGGTATTCCCATTTTAAAAGTAACCATAGAAGCTACTGTTTCTTGACCTTTAAGATGAGCAATGTCAAATCCTTCAATTATTTTGGGAAGTTTGTCCATTTCTAGAAAAATTTTCAAACTCTCAAGTGCTTTGTTGTTTTTATTTTCATATTCTCTTAAAGATAATTCAGCATTAGATATGGCCATTTCCATTATTTTTAAAATTTCTTCTGTTTCTTTGTAAATAATTTCTGTTTTTGTATTTTTAATTTCATTTATTAGTTTTTCAGCATTTTTAGTGTCGATATCTTTGAGAAAAATATGAATTTTGTCTGGCACTATCATATTAATAGATGTATAATATTGAATCAAAAATTGTAAAATCAGTTCATTTTCTTTACATATACTCTCATCAAAGTTTGCATCTCTTTCAACTAATTTCCCATTTCTGTATTTTAATACTATTATTGTATTTACATTTTCTCCCGGATGAACATGTACATAGTCTATGTTTAAATTGTTGGTTTTTGTAACGATTTGAATTTGATTGATTTCTATTAAAGAACTTTTAATTTCTTTTAATTTGATCGCAGTTTCAAAATCTTCTTTTTGTATGGCAAGTTTTAATTTGATATCAATTTGGCTTAATATTTTGGATATATTTCCGTTTAGTATGGATTTTGCCTTATCTAGCTCTTTTTGATATTCTTTTTCAAGGTTTTCTTTGTAGCATACTCCAAGGCACTGTCCCATATGGTAATATAGGCAAGGAGCATTGGATTTTTTTTTACACTTTCTAATCTTAAATGTTTTGTTAATAAAATCTAATACTTGGTCTAATTTTTTTACATTGGTAAATGGTCCAAAATACTCGCTTTTGTCATTAATTATTTTTCTAGTTTTGAAAATTCTTGGATATTTTTCATGGGTTATCCTGACCATGGGATAACCTTTTCCATCTTTTAATTTTACATTGTAATCAGGTTTGTGAGTTTTGATTAGATTGCACTCTAGAAGTAATGCTTCGTATTCGCTATTTGTTGTAATAATTTCTATTGATTTTACATTTTTCATTAATATTTTGATTTTGTGACTATTTTTTTCTAAAAAATAACTTTTTACTCTTGATCTTAGATTTTTTGCTTTTCCAATATAGAGTATTTTTTTATTTTCATTTAGCATTTTGTAGCAACCGCTTGTGGTTGGAAATTTTATTACTTTTCCAAATAAACTTGTTAGGATCTCTTTCATAATATCAGGCAGTTTTTAGATTTTAAAAATCATCTTATGATATAATATTATATCATAAGGCGGCTTGTTTTATGTTTTGTGGTATTTAAAAATATGAATAATAACAAATAAAAGGTCAAAAATGAGATTAATTTTAATGCTCTTGCTATCTTTTTTGTGCTTTTCTATTCTTTTATCTCAAGAATTGAAGTTGATACTTGATTCGAAAAAAAATTTTAAATTTATTCAAGATTCTAGCAATGTTACTTTTGAAAGGGATATGAGGGGTTTGCTTGGTATTTATCTGGATAGATATAAAGCTTTTTTAGATTTGAATAATATTGATTTGCGTTTAGAAATAGGAAGAGATAATAAATTAAAAGATACATCTTCAAATTATTTAGTTAGTGCAAAAAGTTTGAGAGTTTCAAATGAATTTCGTAATGTTTCTAATGGCTCTTTAATTTTTTATTCAAATCAAAATCCTGTTAAGTTTAAGCCATTAACAAAGAAAGCTTTCTTTTTTTCAGGCAATACCGTTTCTGATTTTACTATTAAGTTTTGGGTATATAGAACAACTTCTGTTACAGGAGAAATTATTTTTAGTTGGGATGGTTATAAAAAGATTAATAATTCGTGGGTAGATCAGTCTATTAGATTAGAAAGTGATGAGGGAAATTTTGTTTGGGTTTTAAACAATGTATTTTTAAAAGACAATAAAAATCCTATCAAAATTAGAATGAAAAGTAATGATGATTTTATTCCAAAGAAATGGCATTTACATACTTTAAGATATAGACAAAAGGATGGCATACTTGAATATTTGATAGATTCTAAACCTCAGGCAATAGAATATGTAACAGATGACAGGAAGGAAGGATCAGGATATTTATTAAGTATTGGCAATTTTATTGATTTTACCTTGGGAACTTATTTTACTGGTGCGGTTGAGAATTTGGAAATACATAAAAGCTTTGAAGAGGTTAACAATGCTTTTTTTTCAAAGAATATGGGATACATTATTACAGAGCCTATCAAGCTTTCTAAATATTATTCTCAAATATTATCCTTTGATGTTGATTCTAATGTTCCTAAGGATACAGAGATTGTTTATTATTATAGATTAGATAATAAGGTATTTTATGATACAGATATTCATGGGAATATTAAAAAAAATTTAACTGGGGCATGGATTCATTTTGATCCTAAAAAAGATTTTCCAGATTCAAAGATATCAAAATATATTCAAATAAAAGTTGAATTTTATCCTAGTGGAGATTCTGTAAGCAGCCCTTCTCTTTATAGCATGTCAATCACTTACGTTCCTGAAGCAGCTCCATTTCCACCTGTGATAACAAAAGTTATTCCAGGCTCTAGAGAAGTTTTTATTGAATGGATTCCTGTTGTTAATAGTAGTGTTGAAGGGTATTACATTTATATTGGGGTTGCCTCTGGTAATTATCATGGAAAAACCAGCGGGGTTTTAGCTTCTCCTATTGATGTTGGAAATCAAACTTCTTTTAAGATTACAGGGCTTGAAGACGGAAGGCTTTATTATATTAGTATTGCTGCTTACAATTTGGATAAAAGTGTTAATAAGACTTCTTTTTCAAAAGAAATTTCTGTAAGGCCTATGGAGATTTTTAAAAAATATGAATAACTTTAGCTTTGAAAAAGCTTTAAATTTTTATAAAAATGGTGACTTTAAAAGTTCTCTTGACAATTTAGATGTTTTTGATGAGAATTTTGATTCTCTTTCACTTAAAGCACTTATTTATTTCAAGAAAAAGGATTATAAAGCTCTTTTATATGTTTTAAATACTTATCCTGTTGTTTTGAGTGAATATAATTTTTTAGTTAAACTTATAGATTATGGCAAAATTGAAAAAAATAAAGATGATCTAGGTCCTTTTGAGAATTATAATTTAGGTGTTTTTTATTTCAATTTAAAAGAATATGAACTTGCTTTAAGTTGTTTTTTAAAAGCTAAAGAGCAAAAATCTGATTTTGTACAAGCTTTAAACAATAGCGCTGTTTTATTTGAAATGTTGGGCAACAAGGACGAGGCTTTAAAATTATTTTTTGAGGCTAGAGATTTGGATCAAAACAATTCTCTGGTTAAGCTTAATATTTGGATTTTAAAAAACAGTAAACCCTTTCAAACAGTAAGCTTTTTAAAGGTAGATAAAATTTTTTTTGATGCTAACCTTGCTCTTGTTGTTAATTATTTAATGTATTATTTCTATTCTATTGGGGAAATAAGCAGAGCAATTAAGCTTTCTGAGAAATTTTTAACAGACTCTCATTATTCTAAGTATATTTGGCACAATAGGGCAACTATTTTTCATAAAATAGGCAACATGACGCAAGCTACAACATCTTATGTTAAAGCCATTTTAAGTTTTCCAAATATTTATACAATTTACAATATGCATATTGCAACAGTTGAACTTTTAAAATTTTCTCCTAAAAAGGCTATTGAGAGAATGGTTAATGATTATTCTAACTTAGACTTGATATATTTGTATGCAACCTTATTTTTTCTTAGAAATCGTGATCTTGAGGATGCCTATTTTTACATGAAAAAACTTTGCGAGCTTAATCCAGAGCCTTATTCAAAATTTTTAAAATTACTTGAGTCTAGTGAGGATATGTTAATTGAAGCTCTGCTTGAAGAATTTGCAGTATCTTTAAGAACAAATTGGTATTTAGATTATTTATTTTTTATTGACAATTCTTTAAATTTGAGAGATCCTGTTTTTGTTTTTGATCACAATATAAGAATAAATACATATATTTGGAGAATTAAAGATGAGTGCATTGAATTAAAATTTAGCAACAATGAGGAAAAAATGGTTCAAGAGGTCTTGCATGAAGAATGTATTTGTCCTGAAATTAACGTTTCTATTAGGGATTTTCAAAATTTAATAGAAGCTTATAAAGAGTTTAGAATAAATTACTAATATTTATAATTTATTTGGTTGACAATAATAATATCTCTAAGATAATATGTATTAATGTTATAGGAGAGATGCCAGAGTGGCCGAATGGGGCTTCCTGCTAAGAAGTTGTCCTTTTAAAAGGGGACCATGGGTTCGAATCCCATTCTCTCCGTAATTATTTAAATCTTGACAGTGTGTACTTTATTTATTAAAATTTGTTTTAACTCTGGAGAGGTGGCAGAGTGGTTTAATGCTACGGTCTTGAAAACCGTTGTAGGTGTAAGCCTACCGTGAGTTCGAATCTCACCCTCTCCGTAATTATTATATTTGATTTTAAGTATTAAGATTGAGGGTTTTTGTTGGGCCGATATTCATTTTCTGTGTTTTCATGTATGGGGAATTGAAATTCAATTTTATCGCAGTCATTACAGTCAATTGAGAATGAATCATAAAAAACTATAATTTGGTTATTTTTAAAGTAATATTTATATCTTGGAAAGATTGTTGTGAATTTTTTTTCTAATTCTTTTGGATTGAGTTTGTCTTTAGCGTAAAAATTTTTAATTCTGCTTTTTAGCTGTTCTTTCAATACGTTTATTAGAGAGTCTAGCTGATCTTTTGATATTATTTCTGAAATTTCTATTTTTTTGTTTCCTTTTAAGTTTAAAGAATAATATTTCAAGAAAGTGCTTGATTCTTTTTCTTTGAAAGATTCTTTATATAAAATAGATGTAATGCCAATATTTTCATTTTTAAATATTGTAAAGCTGGAAAAATAAAAATATTCATTTTTTGAGTTTTCGGGTTTTGATATTTTATTTTCGATGTCTTTTTTCCATTTTTTTATAAGATTTTCAAATTCAAAGTTTGAGTTTTCCATAAAAGGAATTTTTGCATCTATGTGGAGAATATTATTGTTTTTTAGTATTTCATTTTCTTTAATATTTTTAGTTTTAATTATGAGCTCAGGATTAACTGCACTTGAAGCTTTTTTAGAGCATGATAAAATAGATAATATTGAAAGAAAAATGATTATTTTAGTTTTCATCAACTTCTCCATTTTCTGTTGAATGTTTTTATTGTAATAAATAGTAATTTTTATTACAATAAAGATTAATTTTATGTGTCCATAGCTCAGTTGGATAGAGCGTTAGATTGCGATTCTTAAGGTCGGAGGTTCAAGTCCTCTTGGACACGAAAAGTTTGTTAGTTTGGAGAGATGGCCGAGTGGCTTAAGGCGCACGCTTGGAAAGCGTGTATACAGTAAAATGTATCATGGGTTCGAATCCCATTCTCTCCGATTCCTAGGACCCGTACTATCAAATATTGCTGAATCCCGTCAGGACTGGAAGGTAGCAGCGGTAAGCGATTTTTTTGATGAGTACGTAAGTCTTAGGTTTAATTTTTAACCAAAATACAATGCTTTGCTTATGTTAAGATATGGATTTATCTTTTTAAAACTTTCAATTTTAGTATATTTTTAGGAACCTTTTCTTTGTTAGATATTTTTTATGTTTCATAAAATTCTTTGGGAATTCTTTTAAAGTAATAGTTCTGAGATATAAATATGTTGTATAGTATATATTTACTAGTATTTTACTTATTAAAGCACAGGGAGGTAAAAAGTTAATGGCGTCTTCAAGAGGCACTGCTCTTAAGAAACGCCCCAGAGATTTCAACTCTCTTGAAGGGCAAGATTTTGTTGTTGAAACTCTAAAGCATTCTATAGAGAAAAATAAAATAGCCAATGCCTATATCTTTTCAGGGCCAAGAGGCGTTGGCAAGACTTCATCAGCTAGGGCTTTTGCTAGATGCTTAAATTGCAAGAATGGTCCGACAGTTATGCCTTGTGGGGAATGCAGCAATTGTAAATCTATTGATAATGATAGCAGTCTTGATGTTGTTGAAATTGATGGTGCTTCAAACACCTCAGTCCAAGATATTAGACAAATTAAAGAAGAGATAATGTTTCCTCCTGCAATTTCTAAATATAGAATATATATTATTGATGAAGTTCATATGCTTTCCAATTCTGCTTTTAATGCTCTTTTAAAGACGATTGAAGAGCCTCCCAATTATATTGTTTTTATTTTTGCCACTACAGAGTCACATAAGCTTCCAGAGACAATAAAAAGCAGATGTCAACATTTTAGTTTTAAGCTTTTATCTTTAGAAAAGATTTATAATATGCTTAAGAAGGTTTGTTTTGAAGATCATATTAAATATGAAGATGAAGCTTTAAAATGGATTGCATATAAAAGTAGCGGTAGTGTAAGAGATGCTTATACTCTTTTTGATCAGATAGTTTCTTTTACTGATTCTAATATTAAATTAGATCAAATAAGATCTAAGATGGGTTTAACTAATGATGAGTTTTTGGAGAATTTGTCAGTTAGCATTCTTGGCGAAGATATAAAAGAGTTAATTTGTGTTCTTGATTCTATTTTTTCAGCTGGAGTGTCTTATGAGCAATTTCTTTTAGATTCAATCGAATTTTTTAGAGAGGCATTATTTTTAAAGATAGGTATTAAAAATTTTGAGTTTATTGGAATTAAATCTGAGAATTTGAGAAAGAAATTAATTGAGTTTGATTTGAACTATCTTGAGAGAATTATTGTTGTTTTGCTGGAAACTTACAGAGATTTGCAATTTTCGGTTAATCCAAGATATGAGCTTGAGATTAATTTTATTAAAATTTTAAGGCTTAAAAATTATATTCCAAATCATGTTTTAATAAAGCAAATTCAAAATCTTGAAGACAATTTGTTAGAAAATGTTGCCGTAGATTCAAACAATTTTGATGCTTTGGTAAATAATAAGAACGAAGATGATTCGGCTTTTATTACAGCAGAATCTAGCTTAAAATGTGAATTTCCCGAAATCAAATCCTTAGAGAAAGAGGAAGCTAATTTTGATGGAAATTTGTCAACAAAAATTGATAAAAATCTTATAAAGACCAATAGTATTGATGAGATTGATGAAATTTTTATTGAAGATGATAATTCAAATAAAGCAAATGATTTTATTAATATAAGAGATAAATTTATTTATATTGTTTCAAGATATGTTCAAACTTTAGTTCATTCAGGAGAAGTTGTTATTGATGATAATATTCTTTATTATAAGGTGTTTAGTGAGTTTGAGTATAATGAGCTTCAAAATTATAAAGGTGAGATAAGATCTGAATTTTATAAAGAATTTCCCAATTTAAGCATTGTGTTTCAGAAAAATTTTAAAAGCCTTGAAAAGGATTTTGAAAAATTAGAAACTGTAAAAAATATTTTTGGAGCAAGTGAAGTTCTGGAGGAATAAAAATATGGCAGTAAATCCGTTAGATTTTTTGAAAAATATGTCTAGCGTTAAGAGTAATATTGACAATATTAAAAAGGAAATTTCTAAAATTACGGTTTGTGGCAAAGCTGGTAGCAATATTGTTGCTATTGAGATGGATGGCGAATTTAATGTTAAAAAAGTTTCAATCAATAAGGAATTTTTTGATGATTTAGACAAGGATGCTTTTGAACAAATGGTTAAATCTGCTTTAAATGATGCTGTTTCTAAGGTTAAAGAAGAGATAAAATTAAAAACTATGGGGGTTCTTCCTTTTGGAATGTAGTTTTTAATTTTTAAAGGTTATATTTTGATTTTTCAATATAATATTAAGCGTTTTACAACTTGTAGTATTCCATATAAATTTAATTAATCAGATATAATTTTTGTATTGAATAAGTATTTTTATTTATTTAATTATTTTTAAATACATGTCCTAAATTTTAGGAGGATTTATGTCAATGTTATTGCAAAAAACTTTATGTATTATTAAGCCAGATGGAGTTAGGAGAGGCTTAATTGGTGATGTAGTTTCTAGATTTGAAAGAGTGGGTTTAAAAATTGTGGCTGCTAAAATGCTTATTGTTGATGAGAGTTTAGCAAAAAAACACTATTTATATGATGATATTGTCTTTAGGCATAGTGAGACGGTTTGGAATTCTTTAATTAAATTTATTTCAAATTCCCCTGTTTTTGCATTTGTTGTTGAAGGGGTTGAAAGTATTGAGGTCGTTAGGAAGCTTTGTGGCGCTACTGAGCCAAAATTAGCCATTCCCGGAACAATACGAGGAGATTTTTCTTATCATAGTTTTAAGTATTCAAATGAAAAAGGTTTTTCAATTTACAATGTGATTCATGCATCTGCAAATGAAGTAGATGCAATTCGCGAAATACCAATTTGGTTTAAAGACAATGAAATTTTAAGCTACAAAAGAGATGATGAATTTGAACATTATTATTGTTAATTTTGATAATCTATTTTTTTAAAGTAATAAGTTTTAAATTGCTTTTAATGCTAGTCTAAAATAAGGACAATTTTTGTACTTTTGTTTTAATTTTTGTATTTTTGGTAGTATTTTTATACAGAAAATTGTTCTTAAGTATGGTGTTTTGAGCTTGGTTTTATGTTTTACATTATAATTGATTATGTAAATAAATTTTGTTTGATAAAGTTTTTAATGTTATGTTGTTATGTTTAATAGATTATCAATTAAAATAGAAAAAATTTTTAGTCTTGTGAAAAATATTTATGAAAATACTTAGACTATATTCATTGTTTTTGTTTTTTTCTTGTACTTTCAATTATGATGAATATTCTAATAGATCTGATTTGGCCAAAAAGTTTCCTTCAATACAAATATTAGGAATCAAGTATTATGATATTGTGTACAATAAAGAGCAAACCGTTTTAGATTCTTTAAGTTTTAGTTATTTTAATGACTATAAAATTTATAAGGCAGAGAATGGAAGATTTTTATATCATTCGCTAGATAATGAAATTTCAGGGAAGTTTAATAATTTGGAAGGTTCTTATATTACAAAGGATTTGGATATGAGAGATTCTGTAGAATTGAAAATAGAAGATAAAAATAATTATTATTTGCTTAATTCAAATAGGCTTTTATGGAAGAATAAGGACAAGAGATTGCAATCTCCTCCAAATGAGCTAGTATTAATTAGATTCAATGATAGCAAAATAAAAGGAAAAGGATTTTCTTATTTTTTAAAGAGCAATGTTTTTTATTTTGATTCTGGGGTTAAAGGAATCATGAATTGAGGGATTTAATTTTAATATGGATTTTTATTATTTTTGTTAACAATATTCAAGCAACACAATTAGAATCCAGTCTTAAATCTGAAGGGCTTAAGGGAAACGATGAGAAAAGTACTAATTTTACCTTTAAGTCAGACTTTGCACAAGGAATAGTGTCTTCTTTTTATAAAAAAATTGTTTTAAAAGGGAATTCAGAGGTTATTTCGTCAGGTTTTAAGCTTAGAGCAGATGAAATTGAAATTTATGGAGAAAATGGCTCTTATCTTGAAGCTAGAGGCAATGTTTTTTATGAAGATTATAAGAATAAGATGAATGTTAAGGCCCAGTTTTTGTTTTTTAATAGAAAATTGGATAATTTTTATCTTCAAAAAGGGGTTGAGCTTGAAGATCTAGAAAATAATATGCTTATTAAAGCGGAAAGGGTTGAAGGCAGCAATAAGGCTAATGTTTATATTATGCAATATTCTGTTAAAATATATAAGGACGATACTTTTGCAAGAGCTGAGAATGGGACTTATAATAAAGAAGAAAAAGAAATGCTTCTTGAGGGGGTTCCAGTAATTTACCAGAAAGACAACTATTATTCTGCTTCAAGAATAATTTTTAATACTAAAACTAATAGGTATAAACTTGAGGGAAGTGTTGAGGGAGAGTTTACTCAAGTTGAGGACGATGTTTCTAAAGAAAAAAAATAAAATAAAAGAGATTAAGGAAAGTCTTAACCTTGATTCTGTCAATAATGTTGTTTTAAAAGCAGACAACATTATTAAAAAGTATGGCGAAAAGGTTGCTGTTAATGGCATTACGATTAATATTCATAAAGGCGAAGTTGTGGGGCTTCTTGGTCCAAATGGAGCTGGCAAAACAACAACATTTTATACTATTGTAGGCTTTATTAGGTCTAATGCAGGCAAAGTTTTAATAAATGATTATAACATTTCATCTCTTAATATGTATGAGCGCGCACGAATAGGGATTGTATATCTTCCCCAAGATGCTTCAATTTTTAGAGAACTTACAGTTGAAGAGAATATTATGGTTGCTTTAGAGAGAAGAGAGGATCTATCTAATGCTGAGCGTAAGATAGAGCTTGTGGATTTGCTTAAAGAATTTGAGATAAAAAGAATACAAAGCCAAAAAGCTTATACTCTTTCTGGTGGAGAGAGAAGGCGAGCAGAGATAGCAAGAGCTTTGGCTGTAAATCCCCATTTTTTACTCTTAGATGAACCTTTTGCCGGTATTGATCCTATTGCGATTGGGGATATAAAGAATATAATAAAAATTTTAAAAGGTAGAAATATAGGGGTTCTTATTACTGATCACAATGTAAGAGATGCTTTTGATATAATCGATAGAGCTTATATTGTTTATCAGGGGCAAGTGCTTGATGAAGGCGATGTTGATTATATAATAAGGAGCGAGAAAGCCAAAAAGCTTTATTTAGGAGAAGAATTTAGGTTATGAAAACAATAGATCATGAACTTTATTATGAATTTAGGATAGCCGATGATGTTAAAATTATTTATACTAAAAAGCCTTTTAATCTAAATTTAAAAGAACTTAGTAATGATAATTTAAACTTTGTTCCTAAGTCTAAGAAAATAAAATATTTAAAGCAATTGCATACTGATATTATTCATAAAGTTGAAGATAATTTTATTAATTTTCAAGAAGGAGATGGCCTTATATCTAGTTCTTTAGATGTAGCTCTTGTTGCTTACTTTGCAGATTGTCTTCCAATATACTTTTATGATTCGGTGAAAAAAATTATAGGACTTGTTCACAGTGGATATAAAGGAAGCTTTAATTTGATTATTTTGAAAATGTTGTTTATGTTTGAAAAAATGGGATCAACTTTTAAGGATTTGAAAATTGTTTTTGGGCCTTATAACAGATCTTGCTGTTATGAGGTTTCTGATTTTTTTTTAAAAGAAGTAAGTAATAAATTTAGTAAAGGATTATTAAATGCTTCTTTTGTCACAAGAGATGGTAAAATATACTTTGACAATGCTAGCTTTAATTTAAATTTACTTTCTAGTTTTAATTTAAATGTTTATAATTCAAAGCTTTGTACGTATTGCTTGAAAAATCTTTATTCTTATAGAAGATTAAGAGAAAATCAAAGTTATGCTTTAATTTGGAGAATTTAATTTGAACGTAAGAGATTTGTCTTTTAAGCTTAATTCAATTTTTGATATAAATAAGTATGAGCATGTTGATAAAAATTTAAATGGACTTCAAGTAGGAAATCTTAATGCCGAGGTTAACAAGGTTGCCTTTGCTGTTGACGCTAGCTTTTCAACTTTAAAAGAAGCAAAAGGAAATGATTTTTTAATTACCCATCACGGTATTTTTTGGTCAAAAAAAGAGCGCATTGTTTCTAATATGTATGATAAAACGAAATTTTTGATTGAAAATAATTTAGCTCTTTATTCGGTACACTTACCTATGGATGCTCATTCTGTTTATTCGCACAGCAAAGTGTTTTCAGATTTTTTAGGATTAAAAAATCCTTTTAATTTTGCAAATTATGGGGGGTTTAATCTAGGAATTATTGCTGATTCTGTTTTTAGCTTTTCTGAAATTTTAGAAAAAATTAAAAAGGAAAATAAACATATTCTTTTTTCGAAAAAGTTTAAAGAGTCAGTGAATAAGGTTGCGATTGTTAGTGGTTCTGGATACTCTTTTTTTGAAGAAGCTTTATATCATGATGTAGATTTGTTTATAACCGGAGATACTTCTCATCAAATATATTCTTTAGCAGAAGAATGCAGCGTGAACTTGATTTTTGCAGGTCATTATTTTACTGAAACTTTTGGTTTAATTAAATTAATGGAAGATTTTAAAATTCAAGAAGATTTAGAGGTTAAATTTATTTGTAAAGATACTAATTTATAAGGATTTTTGTATGGGCGCTAGAAGTAAGCAATATTTCAATATTTTTATATTTATTATTAGTTTAATTTTTTTTGATCAACTTTCTAAGTATTTGGTTGCAAAGTATGTTAAATTGGGTTCAATATATTTTTCCTTTTTTGATGATTTTTTTAGGATAATACATGTAAGAAATACAGGTATTTTATTTTCTATGGGTTCTAATATTCATTATAGCTTGAAAAAAATTTTTTTTCTTGCAATGCCTATTTTCATTTTAATATTTGTTTTTTATCTTTCTTTGAAAGAGAGAAATTATATTGCCAGAATTTCACTTTTATTAATTTTTTCAGGAGGAGTGGGAAATGTTATTGATAGATTGTTTAGACCCTCTGGAGTTGTAGATTTTTTAGATTTCAAATTTTATGGAATTTTTGGACTTGATAGATGGCCTACTTTTAATTTTGCAGATAGCTATGTTGTTGTAGGAATGATTTTATTTCTGGTTTATGATTTTTTTATAAAAAGAAAAGTGCTTAATAAATGAAGATTTTGGGTTTTATTTTATGCATGTTGATGAACTTATTTTTAATGTTTTTTATTTTCTTTTTAGAATTTCTTTTAGTTGTTAAATTTAGCATTATTGTAAAGCCTTATTTGCAATTTATGTTGATTTTCATGATGATTGTTTTTGCTGTTTTAGTGGGGTATTTTGTGTCAATTTTTATTGTAAGAAGTTTGCTTATTAAGTTGTTTGAACTAGATCAATAAAAAGAGAGGCTTTGTGTCTTTAAGGGTTTTAATTACTGGCGAGGTTGTTGGTAAAGCCGGGATTATGGTTATAAAATCCTTTTTATCATCTTTTAAGGTAGAAAAAAGGATTGATTTTGTAATATCTGGTAATAATTTCACTACAGGCTTAAGGGGTCTTGGCAAGAAACATGCCTTTTTATTAAAAAAGTATGGAATTGATGTTTTGACTTTGGGTGAAAATGCTTTCGCAAGGTCTGATTTGTCTGATGATCTTGATAAATATAATTTTATTTTAAAACCTTTAAATTGTCCTGCAAAATTAAAAGGATATTCTTATTTTATTTATAATATTAATGGCAAAAAATTGGCTGTAATTAGAATTGTAGGCCAAACAGGAATAACTAAATATAAATTTAATCATCCTTTTTATAGTTTTGATTTTTTTTATCAAAGAATTAAAATGCAAACAAATAATATTATTGTTCTATTTGATTCAAATACTACGGCGGAAGTTAATGCTTTGTTTTTTTATCTAAAATCAAGAGTTAGTGCTTGTCTTGGAACCGGGAAAAGGATTTTAACAGCTGATTTGAGAATTTTAGACAATACTGCTATTATAACTGATTTGGGTAGAGTTGGGAGTTTGGACAGCGTTATTGGATATGTTCCTAATTTAGAGGCGGATAAATTTTTAAAAGGATTTTTAAATCAGAGATTTGATGAATCTTGGGAGGGCCTTGGCTTTAACGGTGTTTTAATTGATATCGATGAGAATGGGCATTCTTTTTTTGTAGAGACTGTTAGAGAATATATAAATATATAGATTATAAATCAAGTTTAAAAGATATGGATATTGTTTGATATTTATATTTTCATATGTTCTTTAAATTTTAATAATCTTGTCTGTGAGATTTAATTTTATTGGGTTTATAGGAGGATGTTTGATGCATAGTTATATTGTAGAAGGTGGTTATAAGATAGGTGGTAAAATTACAGCTAGTGGGAATAAAAATGCTGCTTTGCCTTGTATTTTGGCCGCTTTGCTTACCGATGAAGAGGTTATTTTAGAAAATATTCCTAATATTAATGATGTAAAAGTTGTTTTAGATATTTTAAGTGATATAGGGGCAGATATTGTAAGAGAAGGAAATACTTTAAAAATCAAAGTTTTAAATATTGTAAAAACAGAAATAGATTCCTCTCTTACGGATTTAATTAGGGCTTCCATACTTTTATTAGGACCCTTTGTTTCTAGATTTGGAAAAATAGATATGGCTCTTCCGGGAGGAGATGTGATTGGAAAGAGGCGACTTGATACTCATTTTTATGGGCTTTGCAAGCTGGGAGCCAATTTAAGCACAAAAGATGGAAGGATTGTTTTAAGGGCTAAAAAGCTTATTGGAGCTGAAATGTTTTTAGATGAAGCTTCTGTTACAGCCACAGAAAATATCATTATGGCCGCAGTTCTTGCTGAGGGGAATACTATTATTATAAACGCTGCTTGTGAGCCACATGTTCAAGATTTATGTAATATGTTAAATTCAATGGGTGCTAATATTTTGGGAATTGGTTCGAATATTTTAGAAATAAAGGGTGTAAAAAAATTAAGTGGAACCATATTTAGAATAGGAGCCGATTTTATGCAGGTTGGCTCTTTAATTAGCCTTGCTGCATTAACAGGGGGTGAGCTGGAAATTAAAAAAGCAGATCCTCAACATTTCAGATTAATTAGGCATGTATATTCAAGACTTGGCATTAATTTTGAATATGACAGGAAAAATGTATATGTAAGAGATAAACAAGAATTAAAAGTTAAGTTAGATTTTGGTGGACACATCCCAAAAATTGATGATGGTCCATGGCCAGCCTTTCCAACAGATCTTATGAGCATTATTATAGTCACTGCAACTCAAGTAGAAGGCACAGTTTTGGTTTTTGAAAAGATGTTTGAATCTAGGATGTTTTTTGTAGACAAATTAATAAAAATGGGTGCTCGAATTGTGCTTTGTGATCCACACCGTGTAGTAGTTACGGGCAAATCTTCTCTTAAAGGTAATATTTTGTCTTCTCCGGACGTACGGGCGGGAATGTCTCTTCTTATTGCTGCTTTTGTTGCTGAAGGTCGCAGCGAGATTCAAAATGTTTATCAAATTGAAAGAGGATACGAAGATGTAGCTAGCAAATTAATTAATTTGGGTGCAAAAATCAAAAAAGTTAAAAGCCAATAGCTTGGTGTTAGACTTTATTATATGTGCATGATTTATGGAAAATTTTTTTAAGAAAAGATAAAGATAAGGCGTTAAGATGTTGAATTATGAATGAAAATATATTACATTAATTTTTATTATTGGGATTTTTTTGTTATTTTATTTAGTTCGGCTGTGATTTGAAGTATTAATAAATTTTTATTATTTATTATATCTGATTTTAATTTTTCTGTTTTTGATTATGATTTTTTTAGTGTGGTAGGTTAATAGATTTTATTTGTACTTTGGCCATTTAATGCATAACATGTTGACTGTTAATTGTTTTGACATTGTATATTAATTTTAAATTTTTAAAATTAAATACTTTTTTATTACTAATGAATAAGTTTGAGTTTAGATTTTTATAAAAAATATTTTAGATAAGGATAAAATTTTATGTCTACAAATAAGAGTAAGACTAGAGAATTAATATTAAATGGCAATTTATATAAGGTTCTTTTTTTAATAAGTTTTCCTATTGTTATAACCAATATTATTCAAGCTTTTTATGATCTTACTGATATGTTTTATGTTGGCAAGCTTGGAGCCATGCCTTTGTCAGCGCTTTCACTTGCTGGTCCTGTAAATTTTTTTATTATGGCTATTGCTATGGGAATGGCTACAGGAAGCATTTCTTTGATTTCAAAATGTATAGGAGAGGGAAATTTTTCTCGTTTTTCAAGGTATGCAGGGCAACTTATTGTTTTAAACTTTATTTTATCTTTATTTGTTACTATTTGTGCTTTTTTTTTTATTGAGCATCTTTTAGATTTGTTGGGCGTAAAAGGTGAGCTTAAAGAACTCTCAAGAGTTTATTTTTATGTGACAATTTTTGGAATACCTATTATGTTTTTAAGTATTTCAATTACATATATTTTAAATGCTCAAGGAGAAACTATCCTTTCAATGATAATAGTTATATTTGCCAATATTGTTAATTTTATTCTTGATCCAATTTTAATATTTGATTTTAATATGGGTATTACTGGGGCTGCTTGGGCCACGTTGTTTTCAAAATTGTTAACAGTTGCTTTTTACTTATTTTTGACTTACAGACTAAATTATGGATTAAAAATTCATCCAAAGGACTTAGTGATAGATATAAGATCCATTAAAGAAATTGTTAGTCTGGGATTACCTTCAACTTTTGGGCAAATAATGGTTTCGTTGTCTTTTTTTATTTTCAATTATATAGTTATTGAGATTAGTCCTAAATTTCTAGCGGCGTATGGACTTACAAATACTATTATTTCTTTTTTATTTCTTCCTGCTATGGGAATTGGTACCGGAATTATTTCAATTGTTGGTCAAAATCTTGGTGCTAAGAAAATCAATAGGGTAGGAGAAGTTTTGAAAAAGGGGTTTTTTATTTCTTTATCAATTTTATTAATAATAAATTCTATTGTTATTGTTAATAAACAGTTTATACTGAGGTTGTTTACAAATGATTTAGAAGTTTTAAATTATGCTAATAATTATTTATTGTTAACAACTATCGGTACTTTTGGATATGGATTGCAGCAAGTATTTTTTGGGGGACTTATTGGATCTGGCAGGACAAAAATTGCAATGATTGTTATTTTTATTAGGTTATGGCTTATTCGTCTACCAGTAGTTTTTATTTTTCAATATTTTGGCATAATTGAAAATTCTTTAGGTTATGCTTTTATAATTTCAAATTATTTAGCAATTATAATTTTAGTTGCTTTTACTTGCACTCGTTATTGGGCTAAGCCCATTTTAATTAAAAAATACAAATAGTAATTAAGATTTATTTATATTTGTATTCTTCCAAAAGAAATAGTTGATTTATTTTTAATAATTTTAGTTTTAAATCGTTTCTCTTTGTTATTGTTTTTCAAAAATATATAATGTGTTTTTTCTTTTGGTGTTGATTTTAGTTTTTAAATGAAAAGTTTTTGTCTCAAGCCCATTAAGTTTTTCTCTAATTAATTCACCCGTTTTGCTGCCTTCTTTAAAAATTGCCAATGAATTTGCATTTATATCTTCTGCGCTTTTGTTTTTAAGAGTAATTATTAGATTGTTTTTGCTGTCGGATTTGTAGTTTACTATTTCCACTTTTTTGTTAGTTTTTATAGTGCTAATAAGATAGGTAATTTCTTTTGCATGTTCTTTTGATTTTATTGTGCTTGTTTTCATGCAAGACATAAAAAGAATTGAAATGTTGGGAATTGCAATTATTGGTAATAATTTAAGTATAAATTTTTGAGCTTTCATCATTTTTATTGTATTTTTTATTGGGGGTAGCGTTAACCTTTTTTATAAATAAAGATGTTTGATAAATTTTAAATAGTTGTTAGATTTCAAAAAGTATTTACTATTGTTTTGAATTTCATGTTTTTGAATGTGTTAGTTGAGAATTTCTTATTTTAAGCGGCTTGTTTTAAAGCTTTATTTTTTAGAATTTTATACTTTTCTTTAATTAATATAAAGTTTATGTTAATTTTTGATTCTATTATATGCGGGGTTAATTGAGTTTAAAAGTTTAAATGTATTGACTATATTTTATAAAATATGTAGAATTTTAAAGCTATTAAAATTTTTTAGAAAAACACGCGTAGTGCGGGTCAATTTCTAAAAAATTGATTTTTATTTTTTTGATTATTTGTAGCTATTTTCTTATTTCAATAAGAATTAATTTGTTAAAAATTTTTTAAAGAGATTAAATGTAAGTAGCTATTTAGAGTGTGAAATTTAGGAGGTTAGTCATGGCAAAAGAGGTTTTTCAAAGAACAAAGCCGCACATGAATGTTGGAACAATAGGTCATGTTGATCATGGTAAAACAACATTAACGGCGGCTATTAGTATTTATTGTTCAAAATTAAATAAAGACGCAAAAGCATTAAAGTATGAAGATATTGATAATGCACCTGAAGAGAAAGCAAGAGGAATAACAATTAATGCTAGGCATATTGAGTACGAAACAGCTAATAGACATTATGCTCACGTAGATTGTCCAGGCCATGCTGATTATATAAAAAATATGATCACAGGAGCAGCCCAAATGGATGCAGCGATACTTTTAGTTGCTGCTGATAGTGGTGCTGAACCTCAAACAAAAGAGCATTTGCTTCTTGCTCAAAGAATGGGAATAAAGAAAATAATAGTTTTTTTAAATAAATTAGACTTAGCAGATCCTGAACTTGTTGAGCTTGTTGAAGTTGAAGTTTTAGAGCTTGTTGAAAAATATGGCTTTTCAGCTGATACTCCAATAATTAAGGGTTCGGCTTTTGGGGCTATGTCAAATCCAGAAGATCCTGAATCTACAAAATGCGTTAAAGAACTTCTCGAATCTATGGATAATTATTTTGATCTTCCAGAAAGAGATATTGACAAACCATTTTTGCTTGCTGTTGAAGATGTATTTTCTATTTCAGGAAGAGGTACTGTTGCTACTGGGCGTATTGAAAGAGGTATTATTAAAGTTGGTCAAGAGGTTGAAATAGTTGGTATTAAAGAAACCAGAAAAACTACTGTTACTGGTGTTGAGATGTTCCAAAAAATTCTTGAACAAGGTCAAGCAGGGGATAATGTTGGTCTTCTTTTAAGAGGAGTTGATAAAAAAGATATTGAGAGAGGGCAAGTTTTGTCAGCTCCAGGTACAATTACTCCACACAAGAAATTTAAAGCTTCAATTTATTGTTTGACTAAAGAAGAAGGTGGTAGGCATAAGCCATTTTTTCCAGGGTATAGACCTCAGTTCTTTTTTAGAACAACCGATGTTACTGGAGTTGTTGCTTTAGAAGGCAAAGAAATGGTAATGCCTGGTGATAATGTTGATATTATTGTTGAGCTAATCTCTTCAATAGCTATGGATAAGAATGTAGAATTTGCTGTTCGAGAAGGTGGAAGAACTGTTGCTTCAGGAAGAATTCTTGAGATATTGGAATAGCTTAAGACTTTAAGGATATATTTAATACTCTCTAAAGTTTAGGAGAATAAATTGATTGCTAAAGATAAGATACGCGTAAGATTATTTAGTTTTGATGTTAAAATATTAGACCAGAGTGCCGAATCTATTGTTAAAGCTGTTCAGAAGGCTAAGGCTCAGATTAAGGGTCCAATCCCTTTGCCGACAAAAATAAAAAAATATACTGTTTTACGCTCTCCTCATGTCAATAAAAAGTCAAGAGAGCAATTTGAGATGAGAACTCATAAAAGGCTTATTGATATTTTAGAGCCCACTTCTGCTTTAATGGATTCTTTAATGAAATTAGAGCTTCCAGCAGGTGTTGAGGTAGATATTAAGCAGTAAATGATATTTTAAGTATATGAATTTGAGGTGTTTTAATGTTGGGATTGATTGGAAAAAAAGTTGGCATGACTCAGATATTTCAGAAAAATGGCATTGTGGTTCCTGTTACTGTTATAGAGTTTCAGCCCAATTATATTATAGGGAAGAAAACAGTTGATAGAGATGGTTATAGTGCTCTTATAGCAGGTTCTGTTGATCTTAAAAGTTCTAAAGTTTCAAAGCCCATAAAAGGTCAATATAAAAGTTTAAAAGATATTGAGCCCAAAAAATATGTGATAGAGCTTAAGGGGCTTGACGGGTATGATGCTGGTGATGAGATTAAGGTTGATGTTTTTAAGTCAGTTAAGTATGTAGATGTTACAGGCACTACTAAAGGCAAGGGTTTCCAAGGGGCTATGAAAAGGCATAATTTTAGTGGTGGGCCATCTTCTCATGGATCAAAATTCCATAGACATCTTGGTGGAACAGGGCAGGCCGCTACTCCTTCAAGAACATTTAAAGGGACCAAAATGGCTGGTAGAATGGGTGGAAATCAACAAACTATTCAAAATCTTGAAGTTGTTTTAATTGATGAAGAAAAGAGAGCCCTTTTAGTAAAAGGTGCTGTGCCTGGTGCCAAGGGTTCTTTTGTTGTTGTTAAGAAATCTAAAAAGTAGGTATTTAGTATGGAAAGAAAAGTTTTTTCTAAAGATGGGAAAGAGATTGGAACTATAAATTTGGATGATAGAGTTTTTAATATAGAAATTAGTCATGGGTCTATTTATAATGCTATAAAAAATGAGTTGTCTAATCTTAGGGTTGGAACATCTTCAACTAAAACCAGATCAGAGGTCAGGGGTAGTTCTAAAAAGCCTTGGAAGCAAAAAGGAACTGGTAGGGCTAGAGTTGGTACAAAGCGAAATCCAGTTTGGATTGGCGGAGGCATAGCATTAGGGCCAAAGCCTAGGGATTATAACTATAAATTACCTAAAAAAGTAAAAAAGCTTGCATTTAAGTCTGTATTAAGTTTACGTGCTGTTGATGAAAATAGTTTTAAAGTTATTGAGAATTTTAATATTGAATCTGGAAAAACAAAAGATCTTGCTTTAATAATAAAAAATTTTGCAAGTTTCAATGGTAAGGTGGTTATACTTTTGGGAAATGATGATCAGATGATCAAGAGAGCTGGTAAAAATATAAGAGATTTAAAGATTTTATCTTTTGATAAACTTAGGGTTGTTGATTTGTTTTATGCTAAGAATTTAATAGCTCTAGAATCTGCTATTAATAAGCTCAATGAGTTTTATATTAAATAAAAAGGATGTTGAGGATAAGTATGAAGGCTTATGATATAATAGTTTCACCTATGCTTACTGAAAAAACTAATACTCAAAGGGAAAGTATTAATGTTTATGTTTTTAAGGTTAATAGAAGAGCAAATAAAAAAGAGGTTAGCGCAGCAATAAAAGAACTTTTCAATGTTACTCCAGTATCGTGTAATTTGCTCAATATTAAAAGTAAAGCCAAGGTTGTGGTGTCTCGAAAAGGGTACCCTATAGGCAAGGGGAAAACTTCTTCTTGGAAGAAGGCATATGTTTGTCTCAAAAAGGAAGATAAAATAGATATTTTTTAGTGGTTTTGGAGAAAAATAAATATGGGTATTAAGACTTATAAGCCAAAAACTTCTTCTTTGCGCTATAAGACGACTTTATCTTTTGATGATTTAAGCAAAGGTAATGATCCTTTAAAATCTTTAACAAAAGGTAAAAAATTTAAATCGGGCAGAGATTCTTCTGGTAGGATTAGTATTAGAAGAAGAGGTGGTGGGCATAAGAGAAAGTATAGGTTGATTGATTTTAATCGAAGAGATAAATTTAGCATTCCTGCTCGAGTTGCTTCTATTGAATATGATCCTAATAGAAGTGCTAATATAGCTTTGCTTGTTTATAAAGATGGAGAAAAAAGGTATATTATTTCTCCTAAAGGCATTAAGGTTGGAGATGTTTTGGAAAGTGGTCCGAATGCCCCAATTAAAATTGGTAATGCCTTGCCTCTTGAAAATATTCCTATTGGAAGAACTGTTCATAATATTGAGCTTAATGTGGGAAAGGGTGGGCAGCTTGTAAGAAGTGCTGGTGGATATGCTATGATACTTGCTTCTGATGGGAATTATGTCACTGTAAAATTATCATCTGGTGAGATGAGATTGATTTTTAAAAAATGTATTGCAACAATTGGTGAAATTGGAAATGAAGATTATGCAAATATTTCCATAGGGAAAGCTGGTAAAAGTAGATGGCTTGGTAGAAGGCCCAAGGTTAGAGGCGTTGCTATGAATCCTGTTGATCATCCGCACGGTGGTGGTGAAGGAAAAACTTCTGGGGGTCGCCATCCTGTGTCTCCTTGGGGACAGCCTACTAAAGGCTATAAGACTCGCAAGAAGAAGAAATATTCAGATAAATTTATTATTAAAAGAAGAAATAAATAGGAGAGTATAGTGGCAAGATCTATTAAAAAAGGACCTTTTATAGAAAAGAGTCTTTATCAAAAAGTTTTATCATCTTTTGGAAGTGAGAAAAGGGTTGTTATTAAAACCTACTCTAGATCTTCAACAATAATTCCTGAAATGGTAAGTCTTACTATATCTGTTTACAATGGCAAGACTTTTATACCTATTTATATTACTGAGGATCTTGTGGGGCATAAGCTTGGTGAGTTTTCACCCACAAGGATTTTTAGAGGGCATGCCAAGTCAGATAAAAAGGGAAGGAAGTGAGTAGTTATGTTAGTAAATAGAAGATATACAGCAAGGGGCAAAAATTTACCCTCTTCTCCAAAAAAAGTTAGGCCAATAGCTGACAATATACGGGGGGAGTCTTATGTTAAAGCTATTGCAGTGCTTTGTTCTATTCCTAATAAAGGAGCTAAACTTTTAGAAAAAGTTGTTAAATCAGCAGCATCAAATGCGATGTATTATAATAAAAATCTTTCCGAGGATATGATATTTATTAAAACAGTTATGGTTGATGATGGGCGTCGTCGTAAAAAGATTTGGCCTAGAGCTAGGGGTAGGGCTGATAGGCTTGTTAATAGAAATTGTCATATTTTTGTTGAAGTTGATGAAAAAAAAGATATTAAAGGATAAAGCATGGGCCAAAAAGTACATCCATATAGCTTAAGGTTAAAAATTAATAAAGATTGGAAATCAAAGTGGTATTTTGATAAAAAGTTGTATTCTACAATTCTTCATGAAGACTTTTTAATTAGGCGAGAAATTATGAAGTTTCTTAAAGGGATTAAATTTGATATTTCTGATATAGAAATAATTAGGAATAATCCTCAAAAAGTAACAGTAGTAATTGTTACTCCAAGGCCTGGTTCTGTGATAGGGCTTAAAGGTTCTAATCTTGAAAAGATTGGTCAATTGTTAACTAAAAAAATTTTTAAAAAGATTAGTATTAAGATTAAAGAGGTCAAAAGGCCAGAGCTTGATGCTAAAATTATTGCTAATGGGATTGCAAAGCAAGTAGAAAATAGAGCGTCTTATAGAAAGGTTTTAAAATCATCCCTTTCTACTTCTATGTTAAAAGGTGCTCAAGGGCTAAAAATTAAGATTGCTGGTAGACTTGGTGGAGCTGAGATTGCTCGAAGCTTTGAAGTTAAGGAAGGTCGGGTCCCTTTGCATACTCTTAGAGCCAATATAGATTATGGGTTTTCTGAGGCTCAAACTACTTATGGCATTATTGGAGTTAAGGTTTGGTTATTTAAAGGTGAAGTTTTGGGGAGGCAAACCAATTCTGATGCTGGTCAGGTAATAAATAAAAAGCCTTTTAAGGAAAGAGGTGATGCTGTTAAAAATTTTGATAAAATTTTAAATAATAGAGAAAAGGCCAATGAGAAGCAAACTAGGCTTTTAAATAAAAAAGATGGGCCGTCTAAAGAAGAAGTGGGTCTTTCAAATAAAAAAAAAATTAGTGCGTCTTTTACTAAAGAAAGAGTCGATTCTAATGAGCGGATATTGGAGGATAATTAGATGTTAAGTCCCAAAAAGGTTAAATATAGAAAAAAGCAGAGAGGAAGATTGTCTGGAGAGGCGCAAAAGGGCAATAAAATTTCTTTTGGTGAGTATGGACTTATTTCTTTGGAAACAAATTTTATTACTGCTCGTCAAATTGAGGCTGCTCGTATTGCAATGACTCGTAAAATAAAAAGAGGCGGAAGGGTTTGGATAAGAATATTTCCTGATATTCCTTATACTAAAAAACCAGCTGAAACTAGAATGGGCAAGGGCAAAGGGGGTGTTGATCATTGGAATGCTCCTGTTAAGCTTGGCACTGTTATGTTTGAAATGTCTGGAGTTGTGGAGGAGCTTGCTCAAGAGGCTATGTCGCTTGCGAGTTCTAAGCTTCCAGTAAAAACCATGTTTGTTGTAAGGCGAGATTTGAGGTAATTATGTTGAAAAATTTTAAGAATTTTACTCTTGAGGACATGAAGGCTAAAAGGCTAGAATTAAAAAAAGAATATTTGGATTTAAGATTTAAATCTGTTGTTGGTCATGTTGAAAATCCTTTAAAGAAAAGAGAGGTTAGACGTGATATTGCAAGGCTTAATACAATGATTTGTGAATATGAATTGGGTATTAGAAAGGTTTAGATATGGCAAGAGAAAATAAGAAAGAATTAATTGGCAAAGTTGTTAGTGATAAGATGTCTAAGACTATAGTAGTAGAAATTGTTCAAAGAAAGATGCATCCAATTTATCATAAGTATTTAAAGGTTAGTAAAAAAGTTAAAGCACATGATGAGAAAGAAGTTTCACGGGTTGGCGATAAGGTAAAAATTATTGAGGTTCGACCTATTAGTAAAGATAAAAGATGGTCTCTTGTTGAGGTTTTAGAAAAATTAAAATAGTTTTGATTTTTCTAAAGGAGGTTGATTATGATTCAGATGCAAACTTATTTGACAATTGCGGATAATACTGGTGGCAAGGTGGCTCAATGCATTAAAGTGCTTGGTGGTAGTAAAAGGCGTTATGCCAAAATTGGGGATATAATAACCATTGTAGTAAAACAAGCAATTCCTAATTCTTCTGTTAAAAAAGGAGATGTTTATAAAGCTGTAATTGTTAGAACTTCTAAAGAAGTAAGACGTAAGAACGGAACTTATGTTAGGTTTGATGATAATGCTTGTGTGATACTTGATGCTAATTTAAGCCCTAAGGGCAAAAGGGTGTTTGGCCCTGTTGCAAGAGAACTTAGGGATGCTAATTTTATGAAGGTGGTATCGTTAGCTTCAGAGGTTATATAGCA
Source organism: Borreliella mayonii (assembly GCF_001945665.1). NCBI lineage: Bacteria > Pseudomonadati > Spirochaetota > Spirochaetia > Spirochaetales > Borreliaceae > Borreliella > Borreliella mayonii. The sequence goes on from NZ_CP015780.1 coordinate 502,978, forward strand.
AAAGGGGGGTTTTGTGAAGACAAAGTTGAAGATAGGTGATAGTGTAAAAATTCTTTCTGGAAAAGATAAGGGAAGAATAGGTAAGATTGCTAGTATAAATAGAAAAAAAAATAAAGTTATTGTTGAATCTTGCAATATGGTTAAAAAAGTTATTAAAGCTAGGACGCCCCAAGAAAAAGGTAGAATAATAGATAAGGAGGCCGCTATAGATATTTCAAATGTTATGATATTTGCTAAGGGAACTTCTTCAAGATTAGGCATTAGATTTGAAAATAATGAAAAAATAAGGTATCTTAAAAAAAATGGACAGAGGATATAGAGTTTATGAATTATGTTCCTGAATTAAAGAAATATTATAAAGACATTGTTATAAAAGAGCTTGTTAAGGAATTTGAATATAAATCTATAATGCAAGTTCCCAAGCTTGAGAAAATAGTAATTTCTGTAGGTGTTGGTGAGGCTGTTAGGAATAAGAAGTTATTAGATTCTGCAGTTTTAGAGCTTGCTCAGATTACTGGTCAGAAAGCTGTAAAGACAAAAGCAAAAAAAGCAATAGCCGGGTTTAAAATTAGACAAGGGCAAGAAATAGGTGCTAAAGTTACACTTAGGGGCAATGCAATGTATGAATTTTTATATAAGCTTATTCATTTAGCATTGCCAAGAGTTAAGGATTTTAGGGGAATCAATGGGGATGCTTTTGATGGTAATGGAAATTATTCTTTTGGTATAACGGAGCAAATAATATTTTCTGAGATAGACTATGATAAAATAGAGAGAATATCTGGTTTGAATATTACAATTGTGACAACAGCTTCAAATGATAAAGAAAGCAAAGCTTTGCTTTTGAAATTAGGAATGCCGTTTAGCAATTAAGGGGATTTATAAGGTATATGGCAAAAAAATCAATGATTATTAGGGCTTTAAGAAAGCCTAAATATAAAACAAGGCAACTTAATAGATGTAAGTTGTGTGGTCGTCCAAGAGGATATTTGAGAGATTTTTGTATGTGTCGAATATGTTTTAGAAAGTATGCGTCTGAAGGATTAATTCCTGGCGTTTCAAAATCAAGTTGGTAAGGTAATTTTATGGCGATTACTTATTCAGTAGGAGACATGCTAACTAAATTGAGAAATGCAAGCAGAGTTAGGCATGGGTCTGTAGATTTAAAGATGTCTAATATGAATAAATCAATATTAAGCATTCTTAAAGAAGAGGGTTATATTAAGGATTTTAATTCCTTAGAAAAGGAAGGAGTTGCTTTTATTAGGGTTTTGCTAAAGTATGACAGCAAAAGAAATCCTGTTATAAATAAAATAGATGCCATTTCCACTCCCGGTAGAAAAATTTATTCTTCATATAAAAATATGCCAAGAATAAAGAATGGATATGGAATATTAATTATATCTTCTTCTCAAGGTGTTATTACTGGCAAGGAAGCTAAAGATAAAAAAATAGGTGGTGAGTTGATTTGCTCAGTTTGGTAGTTTAATAGGGGGATATATGTCGCGTATTGGGAGACTTCCGATAAAGATTCCAGATGCTGTTAAGGTTGATGTTAAAGACAATTTGGTAATAGTTGAAGGTATTAAGGGAAGATTAGTTCAAGATATAAAAGACAGTATTAATGTTAAAGTTGAGAATGGTAGTGTTATTGTCGATCGAGCTTTTAATGATAAAAAATCAAAAGCTTATCATGGTCTTTACAGAAGTTTAATTTTTAACATGGTAAAAGGAGTCACTGAAGGATTTTCTAAGTCTCTTACTATAAATGGTATAGGGTATAGGGTGGAGCAACAAGGCAATAGTCTTTTTTTAAGCCTTGGTTATTCAACTCAGTTTGAATATGTTATTCCGGATGGTATTAGTGTAAAGCTTGACGGGAATACTAAAATTTCTGTTGAAGGAATAGATAAGTTTAAGGTTGGTCAGGTTGCTGCTGAGATTAGAAGTTTAAAAAAACCAGAGCCATATAAAGGAAAGGGTATTAAGTATGATAATGAAGTTATTAGAAGAAAAGTTGGAAAATCTGGTGTAAAAAAATAAATTTTGGGTTATAGTTATGAAAAAAATAAAAGAAGCAGAGCAGAGAAAGCTTAGGCGTAAAAAAAGAATAAAGGATAAAATAGGGCGCGGAGTAGCTAGTAGGCCACGAATTACCATATTTAAATCTAATAGATATTTTTATGCGCAAGTTATAGATGATAGTAAGGGACATACTGTTGTAAGTATTTCTACTATTGAAAAAGGTCTTAATTTAGGCAAAAATATTGATGATGTAAAAAAACTTGGAGAAGTTCTTGCTAAAAGGCTTAAGGAGAAAAATATAAATAATCTTATTTTTGATAGAAATGGTTATAAGTATCATGGACTTATTGCAAGTTTTGCAACTTCTTTGAGAGAGTTTGGTATTAATATTTAAGGGAGTGTATTTATGGTAGATGTTCAGGCTCAGAGAAAGCAGATAGAAAAATTAATATCACTCAACAGAGTTACTAAGGTTGTTAAGGGTGGGAGAAGATTTTCTTTTTCTGCTTTCATGGTTGTTGGAGATGGGGAAGGACATGTTGGTTGGGGTTTTGGTAAAGCTAATGATGCTAGTGATGCAATAAAAAAAAGCTTAACAAGTGCTAAGAAAAATTTAAGATTTGTTCCTATTCGAAAAGGAACATTGCCACATGAGGTTATTGGTTGCTTTAAAAAAGCGAAAGTTTTAATCAAGCCAGCTACTCATGGTACTGGTGTTATTGCAGGAGGCCCTGTTCGTGCTGTAATGGAGGCTTTAGGAGTGCATGATATTTTAAGTAAATCTCTTGGTTCTAATAATTCTATGAATGTAGTAAAGGCGACTTTTAAGGCATTTGACCTGGTTTTAGATGCTGAAAAAGTGGCAGAGCTGCGCGGGAAAACTTTGAAAACTTTATGGGGTTAATGTATGATTAAAAGAAAATTGAGATTACAACTAAAGAAAGCTAGGTTTAATGCTTCAAGGTCTAGATCTAAGAATAAATATTTTATTAGAAGGATGGAAAATAATAGAGAAATTATTTCTAAAAACAATATTAATGTGCAAGTTTGTCTTGTAAGAAGTCTTATTGGGAAATTAAATAAAAAGGTCAAAGTTTTAAAAGCATTGGGTTTGAATAAAATAGGTGATAAAAAGGTGCATTTTTTAAATGAACCTATTAAGGGTATGCTTAACGAGACTATTAATATGATTTTATTAAGCGAGGTAAGCAATGTTTAACCTATTAAAGCCTAAGGGAGCAAGTAAGCGACGTAAAATTGTTGGCAGAGGCCCTGGTTCAGGACTTGGTAAAACTTCTGGGAGAGGGCAAAAGGGGCAAAAAGCAAGAAATACTTCGCCAAGGCTTGGATTTGAAGGTGGTCAGACACCTCTTTATAGAAGATTGCCGAGGAAAGGTTTTTCTAATAATGATTATAAATTGGAATATACAATTGTTAATCTTGGAGATATAGATAAAAAATTCAAAGATGGACAAGTTGTTAATTATAATACTTTGCTTGAAAATAAACTTATAAAAAAGAAAAATAAAAAAATCAAGATTTTGTCTAATGGTAATCTTACAAAAAAAGTTTCCTTTGAGGTTTCTAAAATTTCTAAATCGGCTGAAAGCCTTGTAATAAAAATTGGCTGTACCGTTAAATTAGTTTGAAGTGGAATAAAGATGAAAGAATTGTTTTTAAGTTTATTTACCGTTAAGGACTTGAGAAATAAGTTCTTGTTTACTTTATTTGTTCTTTTTCTTTTTAGAGTTGGTTCATATTTGCCGATACCAGGAATAGATTCTGTAGCGCTTAAAAGTTATTTCAAGTCGCAGTCAGATTTTTCAATTGCTAATTATTTTGATTTTTTTTCAGGGGGAGCTTTTAGTAATTTTTCTATATTTATGCTTAGTATAGGGCCCTACATTTCAGCATCTATTATTGTTCAGCTTCTTGTTTATTCTTTTCCTTCTTTAAAAAAAATGCAAGAAGGTGATGGCGGAAGGCAAAAGGCTAAAAAATATACAAAATATTTAACAATAGTTGCAGCTGTAGTTCAAGGATATGCAACAAGCCTTTATGCTAAGGGTATTCCGGGAGCCGTTACCATTCCCTTTTATAGATATATATTTATTGCTATTTTAACAGTTACTACGGGAACATTTATCCTTTTGTGGTTTGGAGAGCAGATTAATCAAAGAGGTGTGGGGAATGGAACATCTTTAATAATTTTTTCTGGCATAGTGGTTAGACTTCAAGCAGCTTTGTTTAACTTATTCCAAAGCATGCAGGATCCTTCTCAAAATGTTAATCCTGTTTTTGTTATACTTATTATAAGTATATTTATTTTAGTTGTTATATTAATTATATATGAATATAAGGCCCAAATGCGAATTGCTATTCATTATGCTAGGTCAAATTCTAATAGTACGGTTAGTTCATATTTGCCAATCAAGTTGAATCCATCGGGCGTTTTACCTGTTATTTTTGCCTCTGTTTTAATTACTTTACCTTTACAAATTTTAAGTGGGTTTGCAGAAACTTCTTCTATAGCTAGACAAATTTTATCTTATTTAAGGCCTAATGGTTTTTATTATACTTTTTTGAATGTAATTTTGATAATTGGATTTACGTATTTTTATTCTAAGATTCAGTTAAGTCCTAAAGATATAAGTAATAATATTCGTAAGAATGGGGGCGCTATTCCAGGAATAAAGTCTGATGAGATGGAAAAATATTTAGATGAAATTATGAATAAAACTTTATTTTCAGGATCTATTTTTTTGTCAATTATTGCAATTATTCCATTTTTAGTGCAAAATATTTTTAGATTTCCGCACGATGTTTCTAGGATAATGGGGGGGTCTTCTTTGCTTATTATGGTAGGAGTTGCTCTTGATACATTAATTCATATTGATGCTTATTTGAAAACTCAGGGATTTTCTCATAGAAATAGAAAGAATTATGCATTTTTGCAAAAAATTTAGGAGTGTTTGATTATGAAAGTTAGGGCAAGTGTAAAGCCAATTTGTGAAAAATGTAAAGTTATAAAAAGAAAAGGTGTATTAAGAATTATTTGTGATAATTTAAAGCATAAACAAAGACAAAAGTAAAAGTTAAAGGAAATAAAATGGCTAGAATATCGGGAATAGATTTACCAAATAATAAACAATTAAAAATAGCTCTTACTTCTATTTATGGCATAGGTAGAACAAGGGCTTTAGAAGTTTGCAATAAATCAAGCATTTCTCCAAGCAAAATTGCTAAAGATTTAGATAATGATGAGGTTAATCGACTTAGGAAGGTAATTGAGAGCGATTACGTTGTAGAGGGAAAGCTTAGAAGTGAAGTTGCTATGTCTATTAAAAGACTTATGGATATAGCATGTTATAGGGGTATTAGACATAGAAAAGGATTGCCTTTGAGAGGACAGAGAACTAAAACAAATGCAAGAACTAGAAAGGGAAAAAGAAAGACCGTAGCTAATAAGAAAATAGCTAGCAAATAAAATTAGTTTTTAAGATTTGGAGGGCAAGTTGAGCGCAAAATTATCAACTAATAGTAAAAAAAAAATTAAAAGAAATATTGGAGAAGGAAACGTTTATATACAAGCTACTTTTAATAATACCATAGTTACTGTATCTGATATAAAGGGGAATGTTTTAGCTTGGGCAAGTGCTGGTGGGATGGGTTTTAAAGGGGCTAAAAAGTCGACCCCATATGCTGCTCAAATAACAGCAGAGTCTGCTTTAAATAAAGTGAGAGATTTTGGAATTAATTATGTTCATGTATATGTAAAAGGGCCGGGTATTGGCAGAGAATCTGCAATAAGAGCTATTGGTTCGATTGGTATGACTGTAAAATCAATTTCAGATATTACTCCTATTCCTCATAATGGATGCAGACCGAAAAAAACCAGACGAGTTTAGTTAGAAGGAGTTATGATGCCTGTGGAAAAATTTTTGAAAGATTTCACTATACCTGAAAAAATTGAATTTTTGAAAAGCCAAGGTGATGGATCTTATGGTAAATTTACGATATATCCTTTTGAAAGAGGCTTTGGGATTACTATAGGTAATACTTTAAGGCGCGTGCTACTTTCTTCTATTGAAGGGTATGCGATTACTGCTATGAGAGTTCAGTCTAGCAATAAAGACTCCTCGTCAAAGGTTGTTTCAAGTGAATTTGATTTGATTCCTGGAGTTTCTGAAGATACTCTTGAGGTTATTGCTAATATTAAAAATATCCATTTGAAACTTGGAGAAGGAGAGCAAAGAAAGACAATAAGCTTTAGTGTTAGTGGCAAGGATACCAATGTTTTGAAAGCTTCTCATTTTGAAAGAGATGGAGTTGAGGTTTTTAATAAAGATTTAGTTATAGCTACTTTATCACATGATGTGAATTTAGATTTTGAATTTCAAATTAATTATGGTAGAGGCTATGTTTCTTCTGAGCAAAATTCTAAGTATTTAGAAGAAGTTAATGTTATTGCTTTGGATTCTATATTTTCGCCTATAGAGAAAGTTTCATATTCTGTAGAAGATACTAGGGTTGGTCAAAGGTCAGATTATGACAAGCTTGTAATGGAAATTTGGACTACAGGCGTGATTTCCGCCAAAGATGCAATAAAAAAGGCTGCATCAATAGTAAGAGAGTTTTTATTTCCCCTTGTTGATTTTGAAGAGAATGTTAATACATCTTTTGAGAAATCAAAATCAGAAAGTTCTAACTTGCTTGATATGAGTATTGAGAAATTAAATTTGTCAGTCAGGTCTTTAAATTGTTTAGCTAAAGAAAATGTTAGAACTTTAGGAGAACTTATTAGTAAAAACGCAGAAGAGCTTTCTAAAGCTAGAAATTTTGGAAAAAAAAGTTTAGAAGAGATAATCGAAAAACTTGGTTCTTATCGATTATATTTAGGAATGTCTAAAGAAGATGCTCTATCTGTATTGAGCAAGAATGTTAAAATATCTGAATAAAAGGAGAGTTTAGGCTGTTTCATGAAAACAAAATTGGGTTTTAATAGATTAAGTAGAAAGTCTAGTCACAGGAGAGCGCTTTTAAAAAATATGGTAATTTCTTTTTTAAAGCATGAAAAAATTTCTTCTACTAAGGCAAAATTGTTTGAAGTTAAAAGATTTGCTGAAAGATTAATTACAAAGGCAAAAGTTGATACTGTGCATAATAGGCGAGAATTATCAAAATTTATACATGATAAGTATATTTTAAATAAGCTGTTTACCAAAATTTCTCCTGTTTTTAGACAAAGAAGTGGTGGGTATACTCGGATGATTAAATTAGGGAAAAGATATGGAGATTCGGCTGAAATGGCTATCCTAGAATTAGTTGAAAAGCCTTTAAAAGTTGAATAATTAATAATTTGAGCGCACTGTTTTAAAGATTAAAGTTTAAATTGCTTTTAAACAGCATAGGAGTTGAATGATATGATATATATTATTTTTTCTTCTATTTTTGCTGGCTTTATATTAGGATTTTTAGTAAGAGTTTTTTTAGGTAGATTGTCTTTATTAGATTTAGAAAAAAATCTGAAAAAAGTAAGAGTAGAATCACAATTAGAGATAGAAAATGAAAGAAGGCAAATTATTGCTAATGCAAAATCTCAAATGCTTAAAGAAAAAAACCAGCAAGATAGGGATATAAGAGATCGGAAAAATGAAATTGTTAATCTAGAAAAAAGATTATTACAAAGAGAAGAAACCTTAGATAAGAGAATATCTGCTCTTGATAAACAGCAGTCTAGAGTTGATTTTAAAATTAAAGAATTTGAACAAAAAGAAAAAGTAATAAGAGAAAAAGAGGCCGAGCTTGTTAAAAGATTGGAGAATATTTCTGGTCTTACAAGAGAAGATGCAAGAAAAATTGTAATTGAAAAAGTTGAGCATGAATCTAGAAGAGATGCTCAAGCTATTATCAATAAAAGTGAACAGGAAGCACAGTTATTAGCAGATAAGGTTGCAAAAGATATTTTAGTATCTACTATGCAGCGTATTGTTACGGAGGTAAGTTCTGAGTTTACAGTAGCTTCTGTTGAACTGCCTAATGATGAGATGAAAGGTAGGATTATAGGTAAAGAAGGGCGTAATATTAGGGCTCTTGAGACCTTAATAGGAGCAGATATTATTATTGATGATACGCCTGAAGCTGTTGTTATATCTTGCTTTGATCCAATAAGAAAAGAGCTTGCTAAGAGGACTTTAGAAAGACTTGTTACAGATGGCAGAATTCATCCTGCCAGGATTGAAGAAGTCGTGTATAATGTTACCAATGAGATAAATAGCATTATTCAAGAAGAAGGTGAGAAAGTAGTTTTTGACCTTAATATACATGGGCTTGATAAAAGACTTATTAGAGGGTTGGGAAGGCTTTACTTTAGAAGTAGTTATGGTCAAAATGTTTTAAGCCACTCTAAAGAAACGGCTATAATAGGAGAAATTTTAGCCAAAGAGATGAAATTAGACCCTGTTGTAGTAAAAAGAGCATGTCTTTTACATGATATTGGGAAAGGGATGGAAAGTATTTCTGATAATAGTGAGGGACATGCTATTACTGGTGCTGAACTTGCTCAAAGTTGCGGAGAGAGCGAAATTGTTGTTAATGCTATTGCTGCTCATCATAATGAGGTTAAGCCAGAGAGTCTTGAGGCTATTGTGGTTCAAATAGCAGATGCCATCTCAGCATCTCGTCCTGGAGCAAGGCGGGAAAGTTTAAATAACTATATAAATAGACTTAAAAGACTTGAAGACATTGCTTATAGTTTTGAAGGTGTTCAAAAATGTTATGCTATTCAGGCTGGTCGTGAAGTTAGAATTATTGTTGACAATGCCTTGATTAATGATGAAAAATCAATTTTACTTGCAAGAGACATTGCTAAGAAGATAGAAGCTGAAATGAGATATCCTGGAAAAATTAAAGTTACAATTATTCGTGAAACCAGAGTTATTGAATATGCAAGATAGCACTATTAAAACCTTGATAATTGGGGATATAATAGGCGAGAGTGGATTAAAAAAAGTTTTTTTTAATCTTAAAAACATTAAGAACAAATATAGAATAGATTTGGTAATTGCTAATGGAGAAAATTCTTCAAATGGCTTTGGAATAACTCCAGAAATAGCAAATAATCTTTTTAGGTCAGGTGTTAATGTTATTACTACTGGCAATCATGTGTATTCTAATTATAAAATAAATGATTATTTAAATAAACAAACGTATATCTTAAGGCCAAATAATTTTTCAGATTTGTTAGATGGGCATGGTTATTGCCTTCTAACTGTTAGAGATGAAAAGGTTGCTGTTGTTAATGTTCAAGGGGGTTTAAATATGAATTTTATTGTTAAGAATCCTTTTGATAATACAAAAAAATTGGTTAATATGTTGAGTAATAAGGCTAGAACTATTTTTGTAGATTTTCATGCTGAGAGTAATTATGAAAAAGAAAGTTTTGGATATTTTTTAAATGGTTTTGTAACAGGTGTGGTCGGTACTCATACCCATGTTATGACTCAAGATGAAAGAATATTGTCAAAAGGGACAGCCTATATTAGTGATGTTGGGATGACAGGTGGATTAAATTCTGTAATAGGATTTAATCCCGATATTTCTCTTAAATGTTTGCTTGAATATATTCCTTTAAGAGCTGAAGTTGTGGAAGATGACATAATTTTACAAGGAGTTATTATTACTTCTAATTTAAAGACAGGCCGTGCTTTAAAAATTGAAAGGATTCAGAAATAATTTATTAAATATACTTTGTAAAAGGTATCCAGAAAAAACACGAAAAGAATTAATGATTTTAATTCTAAAGGGTAATATATATGTAAATTCTCATAAAGAAAAAAATCCTAAAGTGTTAATAAACAAAACAAGTAAAATAGATTTGGTTGAGAATGCTTGTCAAACATTTGTATCAAGGGGGGGGTACAAACTTTTAGAGGCTCTTAAGTATTTTGAGATCGAAGTTAAAAATAAAATTTGTGTTGATGTTGGCTCTTCAACCGGTGGTTTTACTGATTGTTTGTTGCAGTGTGGTGCCAATTTTGTTTATTCAATTGATGTGGGTATTAATCAACTTTCTTATAAATTGAGAATTGATCCAAGAGTTAAAGTTTTAGAGAGAACTAACATTTTTGATGTTACAGAATTTAAGATTGTTCCCAATTTTGCAGTTGTAGATGTTTCTTTTAGATCATCAATAAGCATATGTGTAAATTTAATAGATAAACTTTATGATAATTTTATTATAGCTTTGATTAAGCCTCAGTTTGAGTTTAAAAGTTTAAATTTAGATATAAAAAATTTTAATGGTGTTGTGAATGGTAAGTATTTGAAGATAATTTTGCAAAGCGTAATTAAAAAGTTCTATAAAAATAAATTACAGGTTAAAAATATATTAAAGTTAAAAACTAAAGGTAAAAAAGGTAATCAAGAATTCATGTTTTTGGTTGTTAAGTCAAGTGTTTTAAATATTGCAAGTTCTATGCAATTGCTTAGCAATATTGAATTTTAATATTTGTCTAAAGTTTTTTTATTTAATATTCCTGAAAAATTTAAGTTTAATTCTTCAAGTATTATTGGATTATTTTCTATTGTTAAAATTATTCCATCAATTCCTTTAATTTCAAGACATGTTAAGGTTATTTGAGCGATTTGATTAATTATTCCTTCAATTCCAAAACTATTTTCATAAAATTCTTTAGATAAGTTTATTTTGACAATTCCTTCGCTTAGGTTTAAGTTTAAGAGTTTGGTTTTTATAGGAATTAAACTTAAAAAATTATTTTTTAGCTCGTATTCATTTGGGCCTTTGATTAAAGATTTTAGTGTTTCTTCAAGAATATTTTTGTCGTAATATATAGCTCTTTTTACAGTTTGTCTTAAGAAATAACCTTCTGGAGTGACTTTTATAAAATAAAGTTTAATAATTTTTTTGTTTTTAAGGTTATTATTTCTTTGATTTTGTTTGAGTTCTTCTTCAAGTTTTTTTATTTCTGGTGGTTGGATTAAAAAACTTTCATTTTTAAGTATTTTTACATTTGTATTTTTATTGGTGGTTTTTTTAGCTTCAATTAATTTATTATCTTGTGTTTGGCTTGATTCAAATAAACTATTATCGTAATTTTTTTCTTTAAAAATATGCATAATAAGCGAATTTTTAGTTATTAATAGTACGCTAATTATTGTTAAAACAATAGCAATTAAAATTAAAAGTATGTCTGATTTGGTTGAGCTTGAACTTTTTTTTCTTTTCAATATAAACACTCACGTGTAATTGGCATAAATACTAATATTTGCTATTATAATGGAAATATCGGAATAAATAAAGGGGTGTATTTGCTTTGCTTAATTATAAAAAGGTTCTTATTGTTGGTAGACCAAATGTTGGTAAATCTGCTTTATTTAATCGAATTTTAGATGCAAAAAGAAGTATTACTGAGAGTACTTACGGTGTTACTAGGGATTTAGTTGAAGAGGTTTGTAAGGTTGGTTCTTTTAGTTTTAAATTAATTGATACTGGTGGATTTACGATCTTAAAAGATGAGATTAGCAAAATTGTTGTGCAAAAGGTTTTAAGCTCTTTAGAAAAAGCTGATTTAATTTTATTGGTTTTAGATATTAATGAAATTTTACTTGAAGATTATCAGATTATTGAAAGACTAAGAAAATATAGTAGTAAGGTAATTTTGGTTTTAAACAAAGTAGATACTAAAGATAAGGAAAGTTTGGCTCATGAATTTCATAATTTAGGGTTCAAGCGCTATTTTTTGGTTAGTGCGGCTCATTGTCGAGGTATTACTAAGCTTAGAGATTTTTTAAAAATAGAAGCTGGTGAAGCTGATATTGAGAATGAAGTTGATATTAAGGTTGGGATTATAGGTAAGCCCAATTCAGGCAAATCTACTCTTATTAATTATTTATCTGGAAATGAAATTTCAATTGTTTCAGATCAACCTGGTACTACTAGAGATTTTATTAAAACTAAGTTTACTGGAAATGGGAAAGTTTTTGAGGTTATTGATACAGCTGGGATAAGGCGAAGGGCAAAAGTAAATGAAATTGTTGAATATTATTCTGTTAATAGAGCATTGAAAGTAATTGACATGGTAGATATTGTGTTTTTGTTGATTGATGTTAAAGAAGAATTAACTTCTCAGGATAAAAAGATTGCTCATTATGTTACTAAAAAAGGGAAGGGAATTATTATTGTATTTAGCAAATGGGACCTTGTGGAGGAATCTAAAGGGCATTTTGAAGCCTTAAAGAGTCGTGTGAAGTTTTTTTTTCCTATTTTAGATTTTGCCCCTATATTTAGAATTTCTGTTCATAAAAAGATAGGTCTAGATTCCCTTTTTAAAGAAGCTTTGAAGTTAAAAGATCAGATTGAGCTTAAAACCAGTACTCCAGATCTAAATAAAATGTTAAATTTATGGATTAAGGATTATCATTTAAATATTTCTCATAAAATAAAATATATTACACAAGTTAGCACTAATCCTGTTAAGTTTATTCTTTTTGCAAATAAAATAAAGAATTTTCCAAATTCTTACTATAATTATTTAGTAAATAATTTGCGTAAAATTGGATATAAAAATATTCCAATTTTAGTAGAATTAAAGGAAAAAATAAGAGATTTAAAGTGAAATATATATTTTTATTCTTAATAATTAAGAGTCTAAATCTATTTGCGTTTGAGAGTTTTTTTTATGATTTTGATGTAAGGACTAAATATTCAAAATATTTTAATTCAAGCTATGTGCAAAAAAAAATAAGTCCAATAAAACATTTTATTACAGAAGATTGTTACATTGAAGTTTCAAGTAAAGTTTTTTCTGGGCATGTTTATTATTCTTTTTTTAATAAAAAAAAGAATGTGAATTATATTTTTCCAGGGTCTTATGTGATTAAAGTGGGCAAAGATGGTATTGAACAGATAAAAATATTTTTTATAAACAGAGGGGATACGTTTATTAGGATAAAGTCTGCAAAATTTTCTTCTAGTGCCGATTTTTATTTGGTAAATACTTTAATTTATAAAGACGTTAAATTGCCTTTTAAGATTGAAGACATTGCAGTAATTTCTCTTAGGAATATAATAAATTATATTAGTAGGGTTATTGATTTTAGATATTTTATTCCTGAATATTTTGATATTTATAAAAATATTTCTAATATGGTAATTAGTTTAAGGGAATCCCTTATATCTTTTCCTATTGCTGAGGTTGTTGATGGCGCAATGGATGAGTATGGCAAAATGGTGCATATAGAAACTGGGTTATTGCAAAAAGATCCTGTGGGATTTAATTGCTCGGGATTTGTTAAATGGGTGGCAGATTCGATTTATAAATCAATAACAGGAAGACTTTTAAGAATTGATGATCTTAAGCTTAGGCATATTGGTGTTAGAGGTAGTGGTTTTACTAAAAGTCAAGAATTTAATAAGGATCCTTTTTTTGGTCTTGATTGGATTCGCAATATTGCTTATAGGATAAATAATATTAATGTGGATTTAAATTTATCTAAAATCAAGGAAAATGATGTCAATAATATTAAGTTTTTTGATTATATTGATAATCGTGGTTATAAAATTGAAAATTTAGAGTTTTTATTATATAGTTTGGCTTTAGATGAGCCTGGATATATTTATTTAGGATCTATTAGCACGGGTGTTAACAATTTATCAAGCATGATGCTTCACAAGCATGTTGTTTTTTTTCTTCCATTTCTTGATGAAAATAGGATTTTTAGAGTTTCTGTTAACGAGGTTAATGCTGAAACTTCAATCAAGTCTCTTCAGAAAAGATATCCAAAATCTTATATTCATTTAGTTAGAGTTAAGGTTCCTGAAAATTTACCAATAGTACCTATACCTATAAAGGCAAATAATCAATCATCATGATTAAAGCTGTAGTATTTGATTTAGATGGCACCTTGTATCCTGAGGTGGATAGAAATAAACTAATGTTTTTTGAATTCTTAACTAATCTCAAGTTTTTTTTAGCTTTTAAACAGATTAGAAAAAAAATACGAATTTTACAAAGCAATAAATTTTCAACTTCAAATAGGGATGAATTGTTTTCTCTTCAGGTTAAAATGCTTTCTGAATATTTAAATCTTGATGAGAATCGGTGTGCTTTTTTATTAAATAAAATATATTACAGTCAGATTTTTAGCGACAAGTTTAAAAAACTCAAGCCATATCTTGGAGTTCAAGATTTAATCTATTGGCTTAAATTTAAGGGAATAAAATTGGGAGTAATGTCAGACTTTCCTATTTTAGGTCGTGTCAAAAATTTATTGGGCATTCAAGACAGTTTTTGGGATATTCTTTATTCCTCAGAAGATACTGGATATTTAAAGCCACATAAAGCACCTTTTTTAAAAGTTATTGATGATTTGAATTTAAATAGTAAAAATATTTTGTATGTAGGGAATTCTTATGAATATGACATTTTAGGCGCTAAAAATGTTTCAATGAAAGCAGCTTTTTTTTCAAAAAAGAATATAAATTACAAAGGGATGATTGATTTTATTTTTCATGATTATAAAGACTTAAGAGAATATATACGTTTGAATATATAGAATATGGGTAAAATATTTTATGATAGATTTTGCGACTATTTTGGTTAATCTTTTTTTAGTTTCAATAGTTTTGTTTGTTTATAGACAATATGATAAACGTTCTAGAGCATTAGATAAAATTAAAAAGTTTGTCGATCTTACAAAGGTTAATCTTGAAGATTTTATTGAAGATAAGACAAAAGAGATTAATGATCTTGCTGTTGATATGGAAGCTTATCAAAGGTCTAGTATAGAAATAATAAAAAAGATTGAGGAAGTTCAGCAAAAGATTAGAAATAAGAGCAATGATTTTGCAGAGGTTGAAAAAAAGATAGCTTATCATGATTCTATGCTTAAAGATCTTGATGAGATGACTTTTAAAGTTCAAGAGAATATACAAAGATTGCAGGTTGACGGGAAAATAGTAGATAAACTTTCAAAAACTTTAAAAGGATTTAATACTCAGATTGATTCGGTTGAATCAAATTTGAATTCTGTGTTAGAAAAATTTGACAAGACTAATAAAGAAAATCTCGAGTCTATTAAAATTGCTAGTTGGGAAAAGTTTGACACTAATATTAAAGAACTTGTTTTTAAAATGGATAATTTGAATAAAGAGATTAGTCTTTATGAAAAAGATTTAGCAAATATTGAAGAGAGAAAAAAGGATATTTTAGTTAAGGGTAATGAGAAATTAGATTTAGAATTTAATGATTTTCTTGAAAAGGTCGAGTTTAATATTGACAAATATAGCAAAGAGATTGAAAATTCTTTTACTTTTTATGAAAACAAATATAAGTTAATAGAAGATTCTATAGGGCTTATTATGGAGAGCGTAAAGAATAAAATTAATGAGAAAGAAGATTTTATTTTAAATAGACTAAATGAAGAATTACAAAATAAATTTAAGGATATCTTTACATATGTTGATGATCGCTCTAAGGAAATTCAAGATAAACTTGAAAATAAATTGGTTTTAGTGGACAATGAGATTTCTTCCATGAGTTCTTCTTTTAAAGACAATGTTTATTCAAGAATTAATTCACTTGAAGAGTCAATGCGAATAGAGATGGTAAAGTATGAGGAGCAAGTTGATGATGTTTTTGATAAATTTAGATCTCAAGTTGAGTTGAATCTTAAAAATATTTATGAGGATTATGAAGATAAAATAAGTCAAGTTGATAATAATATTAGAGAAAGGGTAGATCTTAGTTTGTTAGATTTGAATTCTAAAATGGAAAGTGTTCAGGTAGGTGCTATTGATTTAATTAAGAGACTTGAAGATGATTCTAATGGAATATATCTTGAATTTAAAAGTAAGTTTGGGGCAGATATTGAATTATTTAGTGAAAGTTTTAAAGGTGATATTAATCAACTTAAAATGCAATTAGAATCTCAACTCTTAGATGTTGATTCAAATGTTCAAGACAAGCTTGTTAAGCTTAATGATAATTTAATTTCTAATTTTGAAGAAATTAATGGTAGGTTTAATAATAGTTACTCAAATTTGAGTGATAATATAAATGCCAAGTACACAGCTCTTTTTGAATCTTTGGATTCTAGTAGCTCTAAATTTGAAGATCAAATGGAATCTAAATATAATAGCTTTACAGATAAATTAACAGCAGAAATGGATGAGTTTTCTTTAATTTATGGTGAGAAATTTGAGACACTCTCTCAAGAAGCTATCAATAATTATCAAGGATTTCAAGAATTAAACAAAAAATTAGAAAATGAAATTGGATCTTTTTATAATATGTTTGAAAAAACTCAGGAGACTTTAAAGGGAGATTTTAATGCCATTTTAATTAACATTAAAGAGGAAATTGATAAGAATATAATAGAGTTTAAGGATCGTTATTACGATGAAATAAATATTTTTGTTGCTCAGCTAGAAAAAAGCAAACTTCAATATTCAAAGTGGCAAGATAAAATAGATTCTAATTTAAAAAATATTGAATCTCAAATAAATAAAACAAATGAAGAATTTTTAAGTTTAATTCAGATTCAAAAAGACAAAGGAATAGAACTTAGCGAGAGCGTTTTTAATGATCTTTCAGATCATATTCAAAAAAAAGCTATTGATATGCATGGCAGTTGGAAAGATGAGCTTATTGCTTTAAATAAATCTTTACTTGATATTAAGATTTCTAGTGAAGAGTTACTATCATCTGCTACTTTAAAAATTGAAAATCTAGAAAAAGATGTTAATGATAGAATGGAATATGTTTTATTAAAAACAGGCGATATTGAGAGTTTGGTGATAGAAAAATACAAAGAATTAAAAGATATGTCATATTCACAAAGTGATGAGGCTATATTAGGAATTAAAGAATTTATTAATAGGCAAACAGAAGTAATTAAAGATAAAAGTGTATTTATGCTTGAGGATTTGAATAAAAAATTTGATGATAAGAATAATTTTGTTATAAGCAAGATTGAAGAATGTGATTATAAATTAAAAGATTTCAAGATTGAATCAGAAGATATTTTAAATAATTTTAAATCTGATCTTAATGAATTTATTGAGTCAAAACTGCAAATTGTCTCTAATATAAAATCGGACAATCAAAAGCAAATTGATGATTTTTTAGATAGAATTTCTAAAGATATTTTAAACAGGAAGGATTTAATTAACAATGAAGTAGACAGTAAGCTTAGTGATTGGCAAAGTAAATTAAACGAAATAACTGTTAAAATTGAAAATTTATTGTCTTCAGGCAAAGTTGATTTGGATTTAATAGATTCTGAGGTGACTACAAAAATTAAAGAGCTTAGATTTTCCATAGAAAGTCTTGAGAGTTATTATCTTGAGAAAATAGATGAGTTTAGAAATCAAGGTGCTATATATTCTGATGAGCTTTTGCAAGACATAATGAACCATTTTAATAAAGAGACTAGAGAACTTGAGGAAAATTTGTCAAAGAAATTTGCTTCAGTTTTAAATAATTCAGAGGAATTTGTTAAAGAGGTTGATAGTTTATTGCAGGATAAAAGAACCGATATTGCTTCTTTTCAGGCTAATATAGACATTACTCTTGATTCTCTTAGTGTAAAGTTTAATGATATAAACAAAGAAATTAATGGAAAATATAATGAGGTGATATCTAATTATAGGGGGTATTCAGAAAATATTTCTAGTAAACTTGAAAATGAAATAATGCATGAGATTGAAAATCTAAGTAGAAGATTAACAGATAGAATAGATAGTCTTAGCAAAAGTATGGATGAAAACCTTCAAAAACTTAAGGAATCTTTTGATGTATCAAAATATCAAGTTGAAAAATTTGAATTGAAAGTTAAAGATTTAACAGATGCTGGAGAGGTAAAAATTAGCGAGTTTGTTAAAGAGATTGAACAGTATTATAAATCTAGATTAGAAGAAGCAATTGATTATAGGAGAACGATTGATAGTGATATTATGCAAGCAAAAGAGAGATTTGGGGAGATAACAAATGATCTTAAAAATAATATTGAGAGCAAGTCTGAGTTTTTAAATGATCTTTATAAGGAAAGATTTAAACTTATTGAGAGTAATTTTGAAGAGAGATATTCTACATTTCTAATTGAAAGTGAGGGAGCTATTTCAAAAATTAGAGATGAAATCTATAAAACACTTACAAGCAATGATGAAAATTTGCAAATTAAGATTTCTGAAATGGATAATAATTTTGAGATAATAGAGCAAAGATCAAAAGATATTTTAGAGCTTGAAAAAGAATTGCAAGATAAAATTAAAGATTGTTATGGTGTTATAAATTCTCAATTTGGAGAGATTAAGGTAAGCGTTGAAGAGAATATAAAAAATCATTTTGAGCTTTGTATAAAAAAGGTAAATACTTTAATTAATGATGACATTGTAAAGTATGAAAATGAAATTCACAAGAGAATTGATTCTTTAAAATCGATTGAGAGCACTTTTGATAGCATAGAGAAAGATTTGAATGATAAAGTGAGTGGGTGTATTGATAAAATAGCCAATAATTTTAATCTTAAGTATGTTGAACTTGAAGAAAGGTGTAATGAAGGGCAATTAAATTTAGAGAATAAAATTGACAACAAAATTAAAGCCATTGATAATTTAGCTTTAAGTCAATATGATGGACTTGAGAAAAAGTATGCTGATATGTACGATGAGTTTTCAGAGAGATTAAATTCTTATATTACAACTTTAAATGAAGAGTTTAAGAGATCTAATAAAGAGATGATTTTTGAACTTGAATCTCAACTGAAAAATCTTAAAAATCTTGAATCTGATTTAAATAATATTGAAAAGGATGTTATTAGATTAAAAGAAGAGTCTTATCACAATGTTTCATCGCATCTTAAACTATTAGAAGAAGACTTTTTCAAAGATTTGAAAATTAGAGGGGAAGAGCTTAAATATTCTTTAGAAAACTTTATTGCCTCATATAATGATAAAATTCAAAATTTAGAATATGATTTGTCTAAAAATTTGGAAAACAAAACAGAGCTTATTCAAAGTTTCCGCTTAGATATTGAACAAAAAATGAAAGAAGATAAAGAAAATTTTTATTTGGATTTTACTAAAGAATTTTCTTCCAAAAAAAAAGATATGCAGAGTGAGATAGCTTTAATGGAAACCAATATTACCGGGAAAGTAGATGAATTTGTTGATTTTGTAAATAATAAGCAAAGCATTATTGATTCTTGGTTTTTAAATATTAAAGGTGATGTAAAAAATTGGCAAGAAAAATCTTATAGCACAATAGAGGAGAGAATAAATCTTGCTGAACTTGGAATCAGATCATTTGAGAATGATATTTTTAATGTTAAGATTGGTTTAGAATCTTTTAAAGATGGTTTTGAGATTAAGGCTGAAGAGATTTTTAGCAATTTGCAAAACGAGGCTAAAAAAATTGAACAATCAGTTCATCTCGATTTTAAAAATATTGGTGAGTCATTAAATCTTAAAGTTTTAGATCTTGAAAAATTTGTTGATTTTAAAGTAGAAAAGATAGATGAAAAGGTTAATAAGAAAACTGAAGACATCTTAATTCAGGCAGAAGTGAAATTTTTAACTCAGCAAAAGGATCTTGAAGATAAGATTTTTGAACTTAATCAAAAATTAGAGCATGAATTTACAACTTTGTCTTCTAATCTTGATAAGGCAAGGCAGGAAATGGTTGATGTAATTTCTAGTGATAAAGAAAGCTTTGAAGGTCAAATTGAATTAATGAATAAAAATATTTCAGAATTTTCTGAAAAAATTAGCTTATACAGAAATAATATTGAGACATCAATTGATAATGAATATAATTCGTTTTCTAAATCTATAAAATCTGAGTTCGGTTTACTTGAGGATGAGCTTAAAAAAAGTTTAAAACATTCAACATTAGAGATTGAAACCATAAAGAATGGCTTACAAGAGCAAATTGATAAATTTGAGGCTGAATTCAACAAAAACCATAAAAAATTATTGAAAGAAGTTGATACTAATATTTTAGAACTTGAATCTAAAATATTAAATTGTGATATTAAATTTAATAAATTTATTAGCGAGATTAAAGACAATTTAGTTGAATATAAATCTGATTTGAGAGCAGAATTTGAAGACAGTTATGATAAAATAAATTTTCAAATTGAAAATCAAATTGAGAATTTTAAAAAACTGGATGCTGAGCTTGAAAAAAATAATTCGATATTTTTGGAGGCTTATTCTCTTAAGGATAAGTTGGAAAAATTATGGGAAACTTTAAAAAATGAGATAGATCTTGCTCAGGAATATAAAAATAATTTTGAAAATGTTAACAAAGAATTCTATAATATTCAAAAAGAAACATTAGGCATTGTTGAAACTTTTAATGCATTAAAGTTGGAACAAGAATCAATTAAATCTATTAAGAATGATTTTAATAGATTTTTTGAATTTTACTCTTTATTTGATAGTAGATATAAAAGTTTAATTGAATCTTATGATGAAATGCAAATTTATAAAGCTAAAATAAAAGAGATAGCTGACGAGCAGAGAACTATTCTTGATAATTATGAAAGAATTAGCAATAAAGAGGGTATATTAAAGAGCACTATAGAGTCTGTTGATAAAAATTTTGATTTAATAAATGAAGTGGAGAAAAGATTTAATACTTTAAGCAAAGAGAGCGCTAAGTTTCAAGACAATCTCAAGGATATGGAAAATGTTGTTTCAAGTCTATTATTAAACAAAGGGTTGTCAGAAGAGGTGTTGATTAATGCTCAGAATTTAAAGGAAATGCTCTTAGATATTGAAAATAGATTGAAAAATACTTTGACCATGAGAGAGAAGGTAGTGAAATCTGAGACAAGGTTAGAAAATTTAAATATTGCAGCAGAAGAGAGAATAAAAACTCTTGGCATTCTTGTCAAAACTGATTCTAAGTATCAAGATAATGTTGGTCTTAATAATGAAACTGTTAGGAATTCTGTAATAAAGCTGATGAGGCAAGGATGGAGTGCTGAAGAGATTTCTAGAGCTACCAAATTATCTATTGGGGAAGTTGAGCTTATTTTAGAGCTTGGTATAAGTAATAAAGGTGACTGAAGGTTATATTTATGAAGGCAGATTTAAATTTAATAAAAACATTGCATCCTCTTGAGATTAAAGTAATTTTAAATAATAAAGAAGAGGACGATATTTCTGCTTCAATTATTATTGAAAAATTAGGGTTTAATGAAGGTCAGGCAAATAAAACAATTGAATGGTTAAATTCTAAAAGGATTATTGAAGAGATTTATAGGAAATTAAATGTATTTTATAAGGCAACAGAAAGGGGTCTTAGTGCTTTAAGAGATGGGTTTGTTGAGGAAAAAATAATAAATCTAGTATCTCGAAAGGCAGTGCTGGCTTCAAATTTAGCCTTAGAGCTTGATATTGATACTAAAGAAGTGAGAAAGGCTTTTGGCAGTTTGTTAAAAGAGGGCATTCTTTCTCTTGATTCGAATAAACAGATTATTATAAATTGTTTAGACGGTATAGAGGCTAATTATCAAAAAATACGTGTTTTATTAGAAAGAGCAAAAAGTAGCGATCTTCTTAGAGAAAGTTTGACAACCGAAGAGCTTTTATTAATATCAAATTTTGCTAAGAAAAAAGGAGCAGATTCTGTATTTTTTAAAATAATAGAAAAACTTGATTTAAAGTTTAGATTATCTAGTTTTGGATTGGAAGTTAAAAATTTTTTAATGAGAAGTGAATTAACTGGGGATGAGCTTGCTAAGCTTACTCCTGAAATTTTAAAAAATAAAACATATGAGAATAAAAAATTTAGAGCTTATAATATTCATATTCCATCAGCTAAAACTTTTATTGGGCGTGCCAATTCTTATTTAGATTATATTTCTAAAATTAAAGACAAATTAGTAGGGCTTGGTTTTGAAGAGTTTGATGGTCCTTTAGTAGAAACAGAATTTTTTAACAACGACGCTCTTTTCATGCCCCAATTTCATCCTTCTCGTGATATTAAGGATGTCTATTACATTTCAGATCCTAGCATGCAAAAATCTTTACCCGAACCTTATTTTTCTAATGTAAAATTAGCCCATGAAACAGGATATGCAACAGGTTCAAGAGGTTGGAGATATAGTTTTAGCGAAGATCTTTCTAAGAGATTAGTTTTAAGAACCCATGGTACTGTTCTTTCTGCAAAACAATTAATTAATGCCAAAAGTCCAAGCAGATATTTTGGAGTTATTAGATGTTTTAGATATGATCAAGTAGATGCAACTCACGGAGTAGATTTTTATCAAACTGAGGGGATTGTTATTGAGGATGGTGTTAGCATTAAAACTTTGCTGGGCCTTCTTGAAATTTTTGCCAAAGAGCTTGCGGGCGCTACAGAAGTTAAATATGTTCCTGCATATTTTCCATTTACTGAACCTTCGATTGAAATACATGTGAAACATCCTGTTCTTGGCTGGTTTGAACTTGGAGGAAGTGGAATTTTTAGGCCGGAAGTTACAAAGCCTTTGGGTATTGATTTACCTGTTATTGCTTGGGGGATTGGAATAGATAGAATGGCTTTAATGCACTTGGGTCTAAATGATTTAAGAGATCTATTTACTTATGATATTGGTGATGTTATTTTGAGGCGAGGAAAGATAGATGCCAAAGGTAGAAATTTATAAAAATCTTTTTTTAGATAAAATAGGAAAAAATTTTACAAATTTAGATATTCCAGAATTACTTGAGCCATTTAAAGCGGAATTTGATGGGTTTGATGAAAGTTCAGGAAAAATCAAAATAGAATTTAATGATACAAATAGGCCAGATTTGTGGTCTTATACAGGACTTGCTAGGCAGATAAAAACTTATTTTTTTGGAGAAATGCCTTATTATGATTTTTTTTCAAAAAGGGGAGATTTTAAAAATTGTTATGGTGAAATTTTAGTGGATGGAAAAATGTCTCAAATCAGACCATTTATTTTTGGATTTTTGGCAAAAGGATTGATTGTTGATGATAGAATGCTTGAGACACTAATTCAATTTCAAGAAAAACTTTGTCAAAATTATGGACAAAAGAGAAGAAGAGTTGCAATGGGGATGTATAATTCTGATTTTATTAAATTCCCAATAAGGTATGTTGCATCATCTCCTAATCACAAATTTGTTCCTCTGGGAATGGATTACGAGCTTTCTCTTTTAGAAATAAATGAAAAGCATCCCAAAGGATTGGAATATTCCCACATTATCAAAAATTTCGATAAGTATCCGTTATTATTAGATGATAACAATAATGTAGTATCTTATCCTCCAATAATTAATTCTAACAATATTGGATCTTTAAAGGTTGGTGATACTGATTTATTTATTGAGGTTACGGGTATCGATTTTGAAGCAACTTTGTTAGCGCTATCTGTAGCAGCTTGTGATTTTTATGATATGGGTTTTGAAATTTTGCCCGTAAAAACTGTGTTTAGAGAGCCTTTTGGTTTAGATTTTGAAGAATTAGTATGTCCTTATTATTTTCAAGAAGAAGTAGAGTTTAATGTTGAAAATGTTAATAGATTGCTTGGAGGCAATTTAACATTAGAGCGTATTTGCCTTAGTTTGAAAAAAATGGGAGTAAATTCTTATTCTAGAGGTTTGAAAAACTATATTATTCCACCTTTTTATAGAAATGACTTTCTTCATGAGGTTGATGTAATTGAAGATGTAATGATAGGAGAAGGTCTTTCAAGTTTTCATCCAGAGCTTCCCAAGGCTTTTGCAGTGGGAAGGCTTAGTGCTTTAGAAGAGTTTTCAAGGAATGTTAGAAATTTAATGGTGGGTATGGGATTTCAAGAGATGATTTATAATTATATGGGCTCTAAGAAAGATTTTATTGACAAAATGAATATTAATGATCAAAATTTTTTAAAAGTATCTAATCCAATGACAGAGAGTTATGAATATATTAGGGCATCAATAATTCCTAATTTATTAAAATCAGAAAGCGTTAGTTCTAATTTTCCTTATCCACATAAAATTTTTGAAGTTGGCAATGTAGCTTTAAAGAATTTGGATACTATTGAGGGAACAATCACTTTTACTAATTTAGCTTTTTTAATATCTGGTAAAGAAATTTCTTTTAATGAAATTAATTCAATTGTTGCAACGCTTTTTTATTATTTAAATATTGATATTAGTTTAATAGAATCAAAAACCACTTTTTATATTAATGGTAGGGGAGCGGATATTTTGATTGAAGGCTTTAATATAGGTAGTTTTGGCGAAATTTCACCTTATGTTTTAAATAATTTTGGTATTTTTATTCCATGTTCTGTTTTTGAGGTTAATATCAACAAACTTATGAGTCGATCTTAAGCATTGAATATTAATTTTAGCAACGTTAAGAATAATATTCAAATTTTTAAGAGAGGCTTGAAGTTTAGATATGTTAGAATTTGAAACTATTGAGATGAATCTTCCCAAAAAGGAAAATTTATCTCGAAAAGAGGTAGAATTTGTTGAAGATGTAATAATTGTAGGATCTGGCCCAGCTGGGCTAACGGCTGGGATTTATTCTGTTATGAGCAATTATAAGGCTGCTATTTTGGAAGGCCCTGAACCTGGAGGACAGCTTACTACAACTACAGAAGTTTATAATTATCCTGGTTTTAAAAATGGAATAAGTGGTAGAGATTTGATGTTAAATATGAGAGAGCAAGTAGTAAATCTTGGGGCTAAAACTTTTTCCGAAACCGTTTTTTCTATAAAAAGGAAGAATAATATTTTTTACCTTTATACAGAAAATTATATTTATAAAAGTAAAGCTGTTATTATTGCCGTGGGATCAAAACCCAAAAAACTTGAAACTCTTAAAAATTCGGATTTATTTTGGAATAAGGGTATTTCGGTTTGTGCTATTTGTGATGGACATCTTTTTAAAGGGAAAAGGGTTGCAGTAATTGGTGGAGGTAATACCGCCCTTTCAGAAGCAATTTATTTAAGCAAATTGGTGGACAAGGTTTATCTTATTGTAAGAAAAGATAAACTTAGAGCTATTGCTATGCTAAAAGATAGTGTTGCTAAATTACCCAATATTGAAATTTTGTATAATTCAGAAGCTATAGAGGTAGATGGCAAATATTCTGTTTCTTCGGTTAAGATTTTTAATAAAAAAGATAATTTTATTTATGAATTAGAAGTGAGTGCTGTATTTATGGCTGTTGGCTATAAGCCGAATACAGAATTTTTAAAGGGATTTTTAGATTTGGATGAAGAAGGATTTATTATTACTAAAGATGTTGTTAAAACAAGTGTTGATGGTGTTTTTTCGTGCGGAGATGTTAGTAACAAGCTTTATGCCCAAGCTATTACTGCTGCTGCTGAGGGGTTTATTGCATCTGTTGAATTGGGAAATTTTTTAAAATAGTTTTTATTAAGGTGTTTTTGGTTTTAAATGAAGTTTTTATTTAATTTAATGCTTTAGAGTAGATTTAATTGCCTTTTGATTTCAAAGATTAAAATGCCTGTAGACACAGAGACATTAAGTGAGTCTATTTTGCCGCTAGTTGGGATCCTTATTAAAAAATCAGAATTTTCTTTTATTAGCTTGTGTACACCTTTTCCTTCATTTCCTGAAATAAGTGCAATTTTTTTGTCGTTTATTTTGAGCTTGTTTATATCTTGTCCTTTAATATCGCTAGTGTATATCCAAAAGCCGTGTGTTTTTAATAGATTTATTGTGTTGTTTATGTTTGTCACTGTTATTTTTTTTACATATTGACTTGCGCCAGAGCTAGTGCGCAAAACTGTCGAATTGTCTTTTGCGCTACGTTTTTGAGTAGTAATTACAAGATCTATACTAAACTGTTCTGCTGTTCTAAGGATTGCTCCAAAGTTTTGGGGATCTTCTATTTCGTCTAGAAGCAAAATGAAAGCATTTTCTTTTTTTTTAAATGTTTCTAGTAAGTTTTCAAAATCTTTGGTTTGTGTTTTAACATTTTTATTTTTTTCAAGTTTTAATTTTAATGCAAATCCTCTGTGATCTTTGTTTTTAAGAATTTTTTCAAGTTCATTTGTACTTATTCTTATTATTTTTACATTTTGTGTTTTAGCCAGTCTTTCGATTTCTTTAGTTTTTGAACTTTTTTTTGATATATAAAGTTCAAATCCTTTATTATTTTTTATGCTTTCAATTATTGAATTGGCATGAGTTATATACATATTATACTTTAAGTAAATCTATTTCATCACCGTCTCTTAATTCTTTACCCAAGTTTTCAAAAAGTTTAATAGCATTAGAATTTAAATTTTTAGGTGTTTTTATTTTAGTGATTAATATTAAGTTTCCAAACTTTTCGGTTTGAAGAATTGGCATTCCTGCGTTTTTAATTAAAATTTGTTCTTCATTTTCTATTCCTTTTGGAATTTGTATTTTAATCTCTTTTGAAGCGATTGTTTTTATTTTTACTTCTTTTCCAAGGGCTGCTTGAGTAAAGCTTATTGGAAGCATTGCATAGAGATCTTTGCCATTTCTTTTAAATATTTTATGAGATCTTATCAATATTTTTACATAAAGATCACCATATTCTTGGTTGTCTGGATTAACATTTCCCTTGCCTTTCATTTTTATTTGTTGGTTATTATCAATGCCTGAGGGAATATTTAATTGAATAGTTTCTTGCTTTGCAAGGCTTCCTTTTCCCTTACAAGATTTACAAGGGTTTGATATTATTTTACCCTCGCCGTAACATTTAGAACATGTTGTTGTAACCCTGAAAAATCCTCCGCCTTGTACGACTCTTCCGCTGCCATTACACATATTACATATCGAAGGACTTGTGCCTTTTTCGGATTTTTTACCGAAACAAGAATTGCACAGTATTTGTCTTGTTATGTTTATATTATTTTTGTATCCAAAGTATGCATTTTCAAGAGATATTTCTATATTATATCCTACGTCTTCACCTTTTGCATATTTTCTATTTTTTTCTTGTCCTTTGTTTCCAGTGAAAAATGAATCAAAAATATCGCCAAAATCTTCAAAGATGTCTGAAAATCCACTAAATCCACCTGAAAATCCTTCAAATCCTCCCCCTTCAAAAGCAGAATGTCCAAATCTGTCGTATTTGGCTTTTTTATTATCATCTATTAAAACTTCGTAAGCCTGAGTAGCTTCTTTAAAGATAGAAGCGGCCTCTTCATTACCTTGATTTTTGTCGGGATGATATTTAATTGCTATTTTTCTATAAGCTTTTTTTATTTCATCTTTTGAGGCTCCTTTTGAGAGCCCCAAAATTTCATAATAATCTTTTTTCACTATTTTTTATCCTCGTCAACAACTTCGTAATCAGCCTCTTTACCCTCTTCGCTTGTATTGCTTTGGGGGCCAGTTTCTTGTTGGTTGCTTGCATTTTGCTGGGAAGAATCTTTATACATCATCTCAGCTATCTTGTAAGAAGCTTTTTGAAGTTCTTCTGTTCTAGATTTTATAAGTGAAATGTCTTCTTTTTCAAGACTTTCTTTTAATTCTTTTATTTTACTTTCAATAGCTTCTTTGTCTTCGCTTGAAATTTTTTCAGAATATTCTTTTAATGATTTTTCTGTTTGATAAATTAAAGAATTGGCTGTATTTTTTGCCTCAATATTTTCTTTTAATTTTTTATCTTCTTCCGCATGAGCTTCTGCATCTTTTACCATTCGATCTATTTCTGATTCAGAAAGCCCTGATGATGATTCAATTCTAATTTTTTGTTCTTTGCCTGTTCCCATATCTTTTGCAGACACGTGAACTATTCCATTAGCGTCAATGTCAAAGCTAACTTCAATTTGAGGCACTCCTCTTGGCGCTGCTGGTATTCCATCAAGTATAAAATTGCCAAGTATTCTATTTTGTGCTGCCATTTCACGTTCACCTTGAAGAACTTTAATATCAACAGAGGTTTGATTATCAGCAGCTGTTGAGAATACTTGACTTTTTTTTGTAGGAATTGTAGTGTTTCTTTCAATAAGCTTAGTCATAACGCCACCTAGCGTTTCTATTCCTAGTGAGAGCGGAGTAACGTCAAGGAGTACCATGTCTTTAGTTTCTCCTGTTAGAATGCCACCCTGAATAGCAGCTCCAATTGCTACAGCTTCATCTGGATTTACTCCTTTGTTAGGGTCTTGTCCAAAGATATCTTTTACAATTTTTTGAATAGCAGGAATTCTTGTTGATCCGCCTACAAGTATTACTTCATTGATATCAGAAGCTTTAAGCCCCGCATCTTTAATAGCTTTAAGGCATGGTTCTTTTGTTTTTTGAACCAAATGGTCTACCATTTGTTCGAATTTTGCTCTTGTTAGAGTGTATTGTAAGTGTTTTGGACCATTTGCATCTGCTGTAATAAATGGAAGATTTATTGAAGCCTCTTGAGCACCTGAAAGCTCTATTTTAGCTTTTTCGGCTGCCTCTTTGAGTCTTTGAAGAGCCATTTTATCGTTTGATAAATCAATAGCGCTTTCTTTTTTGAATTCTGAAATTAAATGCTTTATTATCTCATCGTCAAAATTGTCACCACCAAGATGTGTGTCTCCGTTGGTTGATTTTACTTCAAAAACACCATCTCCAAGCTCCAATATTGAAATGTCAAATGTTCCTCCACCAAGATCATAAACTGCAACAATCTCTTCGTGTTTTTTTTCAATTCCATAAGCAAGAGCAGCAGCAGTTGGCTCGTTAACAATTCTTTTTACTTCAAGACCTGCTATTTTACCAGCATCTTTTGTGGCTTGTCTTTGAGCATCATTAAAGTAAGCAGGAACTGTAATGACAGCCTCTGTAACTTTTTCACCTAAGTAAGCTTCTGCTGTTTCTTTCATTTTTGTAAGAGTTGCTGCTGAGATCTCAGGTGGTGACATTTGCTTTTTTATATTGGAAATGTTTACTCGTGCATCACCATTTAGTCCTTTTTCTATTTTATAAGGAACCATTTTTATTTCGCCTGCAACCTCTTCAAATCTTCTTCCCATAAATCTTTTAATAGAATAAATTGTGTTTTCAGGGTTTGTAACCATTTGGTTTTTTGCGACTTGCCCTACAAGTCTTTCGCCTTTATTCGTGTAGGCAACAATAGATGGAGTAGTTCTTCCTCCTTCTGAATTTTGTATTACAACTGGTTTTCCATGCTCCATTATAGCTACGCATGAGTTTGTTGTTCCTAGGTCAATACCTATTATTTTGCCCATATTATAAACCTCCTTTTTTCTAATTAATTTTTACTTTGAGCAACCTTAACTTTCGCTGTTCTTAATATTCTATCGTTGTAGCAATATCCTTTTTGATATACTTCTACTATTTCTGGATTTTTAAGACCTTCTTTCTCTTCAATGCTTATTGCTTCATGACGACTTGGATCAAAGCTTTCGCCATTTTCTCCAAATTTTTTTAAATTATATTTTTTATCAAAGATTGATAGTATTTCATTTTCAATCATACTGATTCCTGTTAATAAGTTATCAAAATCTTTAGATTTTTTTGAAGAGTTAATAGCTCGTTCTAAGTTATCAAGAAAATTAACGATATCTTTCATTATGGTTTCATTTGCAAATTTGACAAAATTGTCTTTTTCTTTTTCTAATCTTTTTCTGAAGTTTTCAAATTCTGCTTGTTTTCTTAAATACAAATCTTTAAGATTGGAGATTTCATTTTCAAGCTCAGTAATTTTTTTATCAGAATTTACTGAATTTAAGTTTTCTTTTTTTTGAGATTTTGTATTTTTATTATCTTGTTTGTTGATTTTTTCAGATTCGATTTTAGTTTCTTTTTTTTCCATTTTTCCTCCTTTGATAAAGCATTTTATCTTTTAAAAAAATATTTTACAAATTTTTTTCTTTCTTAAAATTTATTAAAATTGATTCATTTTGATCATTTATAAGATGTATATTTTTCTTAAGCTTTCAGTAATAGTGTTGTATTGATACATATTATTATTTAGTAAAATGTTCGTGTGTATTTTTTTGTCAAAATAAAAAAATTAAAATTTTTTATTTTGACAAAATATTTTTGGCATTATTTTTTGATTTTGTTTGTTTTTAGTGTGTTTATGGCAATTCTAATTTTAGGGTATGATTAGAATATAAATAAGCATTGCTTTTGCGAAGCTATTAATTTTTTATTGTAATTTAATGTATTATTGCTTATTATTTACCTATGAAAATAAGCATTGCTCAAACGAAATACAGGGCTTTAGATTTTGATAAATGTATTGTTGATTTTAAAAATAATTATGATGAAGCCTTGCTAAGGGGATCAGACGTTTTAGTTTTTCCCTCTATGCTTTTAGCCGATACTAAGTATAGTGATTTGTTTGGACCTTCTAAATATTCTCAAAATATATGTAAATGCATTGAATTTATGAAAGAACAGGTTAATGATAGCACTTTAATTGTTTTTGGTCATAGTGTTTATAAGGACGGCAAATTTATAGATATTGTTTCTGTCATTAGTAATCATAAAGTTATTCTAACTGTCTCACAATCTAATTTGCCTGGTTTTTTTAGTTATAAGGACAATGTATTTGCTGTATTAAATTTTGAGGATGCTTTATTATTTAAAGAATTAATTCCTAAATTTAGTGAGAATTTAAAGAAGGCTCAGTACTTAATAATACCGTCTAAATCTTATTTTACTAAGGAAAAGAATAATCTTAGATTAAAATTTTTTGAAAGAGTTGCTATTGAGAATAATCTGGATGTTGTTTATTCGAATTTTTATGGATCTGAAGATTCTGCAGTTTATGATGGGTGTAGCTTTTTTATTAATAGTTTTGGCAAGATAAAACAAGCCAAAGGATTTGAATTTGATTTTATATCTAATGATGCATTTCAAGATTTAAAATTTGATACATGTAATGAGCTTTTTGAAAAGATTATTTTAGCAATATCTCTTGTTTTAAGAGAATATGTTTCTTTTTCAGGATTTTCTAAAGTTCATTTGGGGTTGTCTGGAGGCATTGATTCTGCTCTTGTCGCGTGTCTTGCATGTTTTGCTTTGGGGGCTGAGAATGTTGTTGGAATTTCTATGCCTAGTAAATTTTCATCAGCAGATTCTATTTTTGATGCTAAAGAACTTTCTAGTAAATTAGGTTTTAAATTGATTGAAATGCCAATAAAAGATTTGTTTGAAGTAAGTGGTAGGTTTTTTGAAGGGTATTTTAATGTTAAAGGTGTTACTAGTGAAAATTTACAAGCTAGGTTAAGAGGGCTTTTATTAATGTCTTATAGTAACTCTCAAAATTCTTTGCTTTTAAATACTGGTAACAAAAGCGAGATTGCAGTTGGTTATTGTACCCTTTATGGGGATACTTGTGGAGGACTTGCCTTGATTGGAGATCTTTTTAAGACGGAGGTTTATGATCTTGCAAAGCATATTAATGCAAAGTTTGGCCAATGTATTATTCCTATTAATATTATTTTAAAGGAGCCTTCGGCTGAGTTAAGGTTTGATCAAAAAGATAGTGACTATCTTCCAAAATATGAAGTTCTTGATGATATTTTAAATAGATATTTGGTTGACAATGAATCTGTAGATTCAATTTATCTTCATTTTGAAAAAGGTATAGTTGATAAAGTTTTAAATCTTTATTTTAAAAATGAATACAAAAGAAGGCAGGGGGCTCCTATAGTTAAAGTTTCTAAAAAAACCTTTGGTTTTGATCTTTCAGCACCTATTTTAAATAATATGATTTGAAATTATGATTGGAGCTTAGTTTTTTAAATTCTTTTCTTTTTTTTAAATTTTGTCAGTAATATTTTTTACTGTAAAAATTGGAAAACAGCCTTTAAAGTTCAAATTGAATTTTTATGTCTTTTAATATATTAATAGACATATCTGGCCATAGTATAGGATCTGCTTTTTTATTGCTTAGTATATTAATATTTATTAATTTTTATGTTGTGATAGCTTGAATAACACAAGTTTTTTTGAAGTATTAAATTATGTTAATAATTATTTATTGAATTTAAAAGTGATATTTTAGTATTTAAAAAAAATAAGAAAATGTAAGTATTGATATTTATGATTTTTATACTTTTTTTTAATAAAAGCTATTCTAATTTGGGGCATTTTGTTTTAGAGGTGCTTTATGGAAAAATATTAAATTTTATCAAAGCATAATGCTTTTAGAGATGATTTTTCAATTTTAGAATTTATTATTAATAAGAGAATTGATATAAAAATGGATTGGAATTTTGAAAAATTATATTTTTATTAAATGAGTCAACTAGGCTTGCATTAAGTGGTTGTACTAAATTAATTTTAGATTTTAAATCTGATGGATCTATTAACTCAGGTTGATAAGCAAATTGAGCAATTTTTATTCAAAGCAATCAAAAAGTCTGGTAATTTTGTTCTTAGAGAAGAGACAATATCTACTTATGAATAAGAGTATATAAAAGACGCGTTAATTTCAGGGAGTACTTTTATTATTGATCTTATTAATGGAACTTCTTCTTTTGCAGCAGGCCTTCCTTCATATGAAATATCAATAGCATACGCTTGTGGAGGCAAAATTATTGAAGGAGCTATTTCTCTTCCTTTAAGCGGAGAGTTTTTTATTACTTCTAAAGATAGTGTATTTTATGCTAAAAAAACATTGGTAGCTATCCTTTAAAGAAGGATTTTAATAAATTTATTTTTACTAATTTTGAATGTTATAATGTTCATAGTTTGCTTACAGTTTCAAGGTTTATTATAAGGTCATTTAATCTTGATATTTCTTCTAATATTCATATTAATGGCTCTTGTGTCTATTCTTTTGCCAAACCTTTTACAGGTTCTTATAAGGCTTATTTTTCTTTTGTAGGGCTTTGGGATATTGCAGCGTGTTTAGCTATTAGAAATAAATTGGTCATGGTTGGTGAATTTTATTGTGGTAATAAGATGACATTAGATATCTTAGATTCAATGTATATTTTAGAGCCTAATAATTATAAAAGATGGTTCTTGAAAGATTTTTTTATTTATTCTGATAATAAATCAACAATAGTAGACATTGTAAGAAAAGATGCAAATAAAAAAATTAATAAGTAAGATATAAAAAGAATTTGAAAATTGTTATTTATGTTTTGCAGTTTTGTTATTATTAGATTCAATGTCGAGCGTTTTGATTAGCTTGTTTAAAGTCCAGCTTGAAAATTTTATGTAAAGCATTTTAAGTGGATTTTTTGTATTTTTTTTTAGCACTTTTAACGATTCTATATTCATTAAAGCTATTATTTCTTTTAGTGTTTTTGGCAAATTATTGAAAATTTTGGAACCAACTTTATGTCCTTCTAGAATAAAATTTTGAAGAGTTATTTGATCTTTTTTTTGTAGGCGTCTCATATATAACTTCAAAATACGCTCTTGTGATTTCATAATTTCTGAATTAATTTGTTCTTGTTTTTTAGTAATTTTTTTCTTGTTTTCAATAATAGGTTTTTTAGGTAGAGATTTGTAAGGGTTTGTTCCTGGAATATAATTTTTAGGAATTTTCATATATTTTGCTCCTATTTAACTAGCTAACCTATAATTTTATTATTTTTTTTGTTTTTATGCAATCAATATTGATATTTTAATTTTTTATGATTAGAATCATCATATGAAGGAGTTTCTAAGGGCAGGGGCTTTTAATTTATTGCTTGGTGCTTTAATATTGTTTGTTGTTATTTTTTTACAATTTAGGAATTTAAACTTAAATATATTTTTTTTAAAAGATATAAAATTAGAAGTTAATAATAAGGTTGAAAATAGTGAATATATTTTAAATGATATTGTTGTTAATGTTAGGGGACTTAGGATATTTTTGTCCAAACTTAATCCACTTGTTGTTTTAGAGACAGGGTTGAATCTTTTACCCATTTCTTATAAAGTGCAAGACATAGGTATTTATGTTTATTTTGAGAATAATATTTTTATCGGATTTTTACTTGATTCAGAAAATAATTTTAGTATTGAATCAAATCTTTCTAAGAGCTTTTTGCTAAGTTATGAAGTTGAAGATCATTATGAAGTTTTATTAGATAAGGCTACTATTTCAATAAGACAAGGGGATAATTTAGAATATAAAGTTTTTTTAGGAGAAAATGTAAAGATAAGAGAAAAAGATATTTTAATTTCTCCTCAAGCAACATTTAGAATTAGTAATGCTATTTATATCGATTCACCAAAGAAAAATATTCCAAATTCCATTATAGAGAGCAATCAAAGTAATAAAAGTAATGTATTAGATTATTCTATTATGTATTCAAAAATTAAAGAGGTGGATAATAAAATTTTTAATGATGCTTTAAATAATTTTAGACAAAGTGCTTATGATTCTTGGAACAATTCTGTTAATTTTAATGTTTCAAAGGGAGGATGGCTAAAATACGGTGATTATAGCTTTGATGAAAATTTAATGGTTTGTTTTTTAGCAGAATCTTTAATCAGAGGTGATCATGAATCAATATTTTTAAAATTAGACTCTTTATTAGTTAAAAATGAACATAAACTGACTTATTTGAGTTTAAATTATTATGCTAATTCAGATCAAATCGATAAATTTTTTTCTTATTTATCAAGAAATAAAACTTTTATTGAATCTCTTGAAGAAGACAGGCTTATGGTTTATTTAAAGGAAGATCCTCGTCTTTTGGAAAAAATTTTTTTATCAGAAAACGGTTTTAAATTAAATGTTGCTTTAAATCTTCTCAAAGATCCTAAAAAAATATTAAGTTCTAATTTTAATTTTAGCCAAACCTACAACATTCTCTCTAATTATCTTACTTTCCTTAAGATTGGGGGTGACGATTCTGTTTATTCAAGTTTTAAAAAGGAGCTTTATAAATTTGTATTTACTTTATTTGGTGTTACAGATGAAGGAAAAGTGTATATTTTAAATAATAATATTAATTCATCTGATGTTGTTGAGTATGCATTAAAGATTTCTGGGATTCTTAAAAGAATAGCATCTTATTTGAAAGACAATTTAATATTAAAGCTTTCATTTAATGTGATTTATTATTCTTTAATGAGTGATTATGTCAAAGGAATTCCTTATGAAAGTTATTATTCTGATATTATTGATAATCAATATATGCCCCAATTTATCTTTATTTCTGGCTATGGATCTATCAGGTGGATATATGTCGCTTCTAAGATTTTAAATCGTGAAATTACTGATTCTAATGTTGCAATTGATTTTGATCAAGAGATTAATTATTCAAGCTATATATTTTTTGGAAATATTTTAAATCCAACTTTAGTTAGATTTAGAGAAATTGATTGGTTTACAGATTATAAGTTTTACATATATTCTGATGGCTGGAAGTATTATCCTTTGAGCAAAATTTTGGTTATTAAAATAACACCTAAGAAAAAGAAAGCTCTTAATCTTTTATTAAGATTTGACAAAATTGCAAAAAAAATAAATATTTATGAATAAACCTTTATCGTCTGAATTGATAATTGATATTGGAAATACTAGCATTGCTTTTGCCTTATTTAAAGATAATCAAGTTAATTTATTTATTAAAATGAAAACAAATCTTATGTTAAGGCGCGATGAGGCTTATAGTTTTTTTGAAGAAAATTTTGATTTTAATGTAAATCAAGTTTTTATAAGCAGCGTTGTTCCTGTTCTTAATGGAATATTTGAAAATGTCATTTTTTCTTTTTTTAAGATAAAGCCTTTGTTTATTAGTTTTGATTTAAATTATGATTTAACATTTAATCCTTATAAAAGTGATAAATTTTTGTTAGGATCAGACGTTTTTGCCAATCTTGTTGCGGCCATTGAAAGTTATTCATTTGAAAATGTTTTGGTAGTAGATCTTGGAACAGCTTGTACTATTTTTGCTGTTAGTAGGCAATATGGAATACTTGGTGGTCTTATTAATTCTGGTCCTTTGATAAATTTTAATTCTTTATTAGACAATGCCTATCTTTTAAAGAAATTTCCCATTAGCACTCCAAGTAATCTTTTAGAGAGAACCACATCTGGAAGTGTAAATAGCGGTTTGTTTTATCAATATAAGTATTTAATAGAAGGTGTTTATTGTGATATTAAAAAGATGTATAAAAAAGAATTTAATTTAATAATTACCGGGGGTAATGCGAACTTAATTTTGCCATTAATTGAGGTAGAGTTTATTTTTAATATTCATTTAACCGTAGAAGGTATTAGAATTTTAGGAAATTCTATTGTTTTTAAGTTTGTTAATTGAAATATCTATTTTTATAGAGTTTTAAATTTTTTTGTTAAATAAATTTGGGAATTTTTTTGTTTGATGATTGAAATTATCTAAAATTAATGTAATCTCTTTGTATACTTCATCATTAATTTCTGCTTTAAATGAATTCAAGTTTGATTCTACATAATTTTCCTTGCTGAAACCCACTATAAATCCATTTAATTTTGTTTTTTTAAGCCATGAATATGTTAATTCTAAAATTGTTAAGTTATTTATCTTTGCTATCTCTTCAAGTTTATTTATGGTTTTTAAAGTATAAGGCCAAATTTCTTTTTTGAAAAGTATCAATTTTTCTGTTCTAATGTCATTAAATTTGTTTTTATCTTTTATATTAGCTTTAGATAAAAGTCCTTGAGCAATTGTTGAATATGATATGGTTGCAATATTGTTGTCTTCACAGTAAGGAATTACATCTTTTTCTTTATTTCTAAATAAGGGGTTGTATCCTATTTGGTTTACGTCAATTTTGCAAACTTTTTTTATGCTTTCCATGTGTGATATTTCAAAATTACTTACACCCACATATTTTATTTTTTCTTTTACTCTCATTTCTTCAAGAAATGATGCGATTGGTCTTAGGTCAAAATCGTTTTTGGGCCAGTGTATATAATAAATATCTATATAATCAGTTTTTAAATTTTTAAGACTTTCATTAAAGTTTTTTGTATATTCTGAAATTTCCATTGGGTAGCATTTACTTGCAACTAAAATATTTCCTCTTATTGTTGGATCTTCTTCTATTATTTCACCAATTATTTTTTCTGAAATTCCATTTCCATAAGCTCTTGCAGTATCAATATTTCTGATTCCGTGTTCATATGCTTTTTTTAATATTTTTTTAGCAGTTTTTTTTTCAACCTGTTTAAAATATCCTCCCCCAAATTGCCAAGACCCTAAAATTAGTTTGCTATGGGTATTTATTTTTTCTTTAAGATTATTCACAGATTCTCCTTTTGATTTTATGATAAATTGTTTTTTTGTTTTACTAATTTAAGTATTTCATACTTTAAGGTTTTATTAATAAAATTTTATAGTTTGTTAATATTTTTTAGTAATTTCTCTTTATTAAATTCTCTATTTATTCCAAATCTGGTTAAAGAGAAGTCGTATTTTACAGGATCTTCATTATTTTCTTTTAAAAAATATTTTGTAATTTCTATTGCTTTTTTAAGATTTACGTTTTTTATTTCTTTGATTTTAAATAGTTTTGAGGCAATGTTTGTCATATGAGTATCCATTGGCACTATAAGCTTATTAGGATTGAATTTGTTCCAAATTCCTAGATCTACGTCATCTTTTCGTATCATCCACCTCAAGAATAAAAAAAGTCTTTTACAAGAACTTCCCCTTGAAGGCTTTGGAAGTAGCATTCCGAATTCTCTTCCATTTATTTTTTCCATATATTTTATTAATTCATCTATGCTGAGTATAAAATTTTGGTTTTTATAATAAATACTGTAAAGAAGATTTTCAAGTGTAAGATGCTGTTCTTTTATTATCTTAAGGGTACACAGTAGTCTTACAATGTCTTCTCCTTTAAAAAATCTATAAACAAATCCTTTAAATATTTCTTTTAAATCTTTTTCGTTTACTAGCTTAAGGTTCTCAGAAGGGGAGTTGCCAAGTGGTTTGAGTATTCTTTCTATTGCTTCTAAAATTTTTTCTACTCTTCCAAGAGACAATGAAGAACTAATTAGGCCTACAAGTTCAATGTCTTCTTTTCCTTTATACCTGTATAAAAATTCTAAAGGATCAGGATGTATAAATTTTTTTTTATTGTATTTTGAATATATTCTTTCTAGAAAATCATATAGTGAGCTTTTAGCTTTTATTTTCATTATTGTATTCTAATAGTTCTAATAATATTTTTTTAAGCTTTTTATCGTAAAATTTATCTTTTGCCCATTTTCCAGTCAAATCATATATTGTTGGAGCAGATCCTCTTTTAACAAGGTAAAATCTAGGATCAACCATATTTGATTTGATATTTTGTTTTGATGCATAAGCTTTTAAATGTTGAATATGAGCTTTTATTCCTTCTTTAATGTTGGAAAAAGAATTTCCTTTTGTAAGATTATTAGTAGCGCCTATTCCTGAAAAATTGTGCTGCTCTTTTGAAACTATTCCATTAAATTTTAGAGCTCCTGTTTCTAGTATCATTTGAGCATAGGCAATGTCGTAATTAATCCCTTCAATCAAAGATTCGTCTATATAGGTTTTAGCAATAGTATTTACATAGTTTTTGTCAAGGTCTGGATTTATTTCTAGAGTGTATTTTACAAGGTCTTCTAGTTGAGTTTTTCCTCTGCTTATTAAAAAGGGAATATATTTTTCTTTTTGTATTTCAGTACTTATTTCGATTACCTCTTCATTACTATAAGCTTTATTTGTTAGGAAGATGTTGATCATTGCAAATAGCAAGATTTTTTTTATCATTATTATTTTTCCTCTTCAATAAATTTATTAATTTCATTAACTATAGAATTAAATCTTAATAACATTGATTTTTTGTTTTTTAAAAAATCAAAACTTTTTAAATAGTTTCTGCTAAAAATAAGATCAGAAATTTCTGCAATATTACTTATGTCTGTTAGCTTTATAGAGTGTATATTAGTAGCTTTTGTGGGGAGGTCCTTTTTATTTTCTTTTAGAATTAGTTGTAAGTTTTTTAAATTTCTTATTGTTTGTGGTTTTCCCCCTATATTGATATATTTTGTTATGTTTGTGTTTTTTGCAAGGATAAAATTAGCAATATTTGCTTGATTTCCTAGTGTAATTAACGTTAGTTCATTAAGGTTCATTTTTGAATTTAAAAATTTTAAATTTTGGCTTGATTTTACTAGTTCAATAATGCTTTGGATATCATTTTCAGTAGATGCAATATCGGCTTTTTCATTAAGGATATTGGCAGGTTCAATTAAATAACTAATGCTTTTATTGATTACATAGCTAAATATACTTTTATGGCTATTTTTAATAAAATCGTAGCTTTTCATATGTTTATATTTTGGTGAATATAAATAAACAATTTTTCCTTTCTTAACAAGCCCGCTAACTAGGGATTTAAACATTGAATCGTGAGAATAATAAGGAAGTATAAGTAAAACAGAATCATATAATTTTTGGTTATTGCTAATAAAGGCTTGTTTATATATGTTATTCTGTTTTGGTAAATAATTCATTTCGTTTATAAAAAAAGGATTAAATTCGTACAAAAGAAAGGGATTTTGTTTTTTTAGGCCCAATGTTGAGCTTACAGGATACCAAATCGATAAGTTTAAATCATTTTTATGATCTTTAATCCTTATGAATCCAATTTGATAGCTATTATTTTCATCTTTGGGATAATTTACAAAAAGTGCTAAGTATGAAAAAATGGTTGCAATAATAACGGTTAAAATGGCAGGTATTACAAGTATTGTTTTTAGTAAAATTGAAATAAATATTCCTTTTGATTGTTTTATAGATCTGTTATTATTTCTTCTTCTACTATTTATTATTGTTTTTACGTTTTTAAAGAAGATGATTACCATAAAGATTAAGAATATACTACCAATATATAACATTAACGGTCTGATTTCTGTGAAGTATAAAGTTATTACAAAAAACGTGCCTGGGAATATTATGAAGTAGTCTTCATAGGTAAATTCTTTTTTAAAATTAAATAAATTTACTATTAAAAATATGCTAAAACTGGTTAAGAAAACGAGTTCATAAATTTGCGTATCCATAAAAATAATTTTTCCTTAAATAATTATAAGCATAAAAGCAACTTTTCCAAAATAGTTTACAAAATTGCTTATTAAATAGTATTAATCTAATTTTAAATTTAAGAGAGAGTGTTTACTTGAAGGAGTTTATTTTTGTTTAATATAAAATGTTGTGTTAAAATAGATTATGTTTACAGGCAAAAGGTAGTAAATATGGTCGGAACCTTTTTAGGAACTGGTGCTTCAAGTGGTGTTCCTATGTTAAATTGTAGCTGTAGAGTCTGTACTTCAAGTTTTAGCAAAAATAAAAGATTGAGAAGTTCTTTTTTCCTTAAGTTATCTTCTGGTATTAAATTGTTGATTGATACAGGGCCTGATATTAGACAACAACTTTTAAGAGAGAATATAGATAGGTTTGATTTAGTGCTTTACACACATGAACATTATGATCATATTATGGGTTTTGATGATATAAAGTTTTATACACGAGCTACTCCTTTAAATATTTATGCTAGAGATACTACTATGGTTCACATAATGAATGCTTTTCCACACAATTTTTCATCCAAACCTTCTTTAAGTGGAAAAGCAGACATTATTCCTAATGTGGTTAAAGATTTTGAGCCTATTTTTTTTAAAGGTCTAAAGATAGTACCAATTCCTTTAATTCATGGAGAGATAGTTAGCTTAGGCTATAGGGTGGGCAATTTAGCGTATCTTACTGATGTTAAATCTATTCCTGAAGCGTCCTATGATTATTTAGAAAATTTAGATCTACTTATAATAGATGCTATGAGGATTAAGCCCCATCCGACCCATCTAAATTTTTCAGAAGCTATTCGTGAGATTAAAAAAATCAATCCCAAGGTTTCTTACTTTACGCATATTGCACACGATATAATGCATGAAGAATTTGATTATTTGGAAAAAGACAATATCTATTTAGCTTATGATGGATTGAAGATTTATATTTGATTTAAATTTAAAGAGGATTTATGAAATTAATTTCATGGAATGTAAATGGAATTAGAGCTGTTTTAAAGAAAGGTTTTCTTGAGTTTATAAAAGAATATACTCCAGATATTTTGTGTGTTCAAGAAACTAAAGCTTTAAGAGAACAGTTGCCAAAGGATTTAATTCTTGAAAATTATTATTCTTATTTTTCAAAGTCAAAGATTAAAGGCTATAGTGGCGTTTGTATTTACTCTAAAGTTAAGCCTATTGCTGTAAATTTACTTGGAAAAGAAATTTTTGACAATGAAGGTAGAGGTCTTGTAGCATACTATGATGATTTTGTGTTAATTAATGGTTATTTTCCTAATTCTCAAGCTTTAAGAAAAAGACTTGTTTATAAACTTGATTTTTTATCTTATGTTGAGAATCTTATAGATTCTCTTGTGGGTGGTGGAAAAAATGTAGTAATTTGTGGTGATTTTAATATTGCTCATACTGAGATTGACCTTGTAAGTCCTGATTCTAATAGAGACTCTCCCGGATATTATATTGAAGAAACGACTTGGCTAGATAGCTTTTTAAACAAAGGATATGTGGATACATTTAGGATATTCAACAAGGAGCCTGGTTGTTATACTTGGTGGAGCTATAGAGCAAGAGCTAGGGAGAGGAATATGGGTTGGAGAATTGATTATTTTATTGTTAATGAATTTTTTAAGAGAAATGTTAAAAAATCTCTAATTTTAGACAAAGTAATGGGAAGTGATCATTGTCCTGTTTTTTTAGAGTTAGCCTATGTAGTTAGCTAAAGGGAGGAAGCTAGATTGAAAAAAAACATTGCAATTTTTTATTTAATATTTAGTGTTAATTTTAGTTTTGGCATTGATTTGAATGATTTTGATTTTTACCGTAGTCTTGAAAGGGAAGAATTGATATTTCTTATTAATTTGCTAAAGAGAGAGCAACTTGTTTTGGAAAATAGTTGTGCTTTAGAGTATATTGAATTAGCTTATAAGGTGTTAAAAGAAAAAAATATAAATTTATTAATAAAAAATGACAA
This sequence comes from Borreliella mayonii, assembly GCF_001945665.1. Taxonomy (NCBI): domain Bacteria; kingdom Pseudomonadati; phylum Spirochaetota; class Spirochaetia; order Spirochaetales; family Borreliaceae; genus Borreliella; species Borreliella mayonii. The sequence continues at coordinate 544,958 of NZ_CP015780.1, forward strand.
AGAATTAGCAGTAGATAGTAATACTAAGCATTTAAGACAATCTAAGGCATATAACAATGCTAGGCTTATCTTTAAAGCCACAAAGGATTTAAATGCTTTGGTTCATATTAGTAGGGATGGGCTTTTAAAGACTTTAGATGGTAGAAGCGTAGGTGTTAAGGAAAATAAATTTATTATTTTAGATTCTTTTTTGAATAACGATTTTTATGGTGATGTTCCAAGTGAATATACTACTATTGAAATTTATAATAAAAGTATTTTAATGCCTAATTTAAATAAATTTCTTCTAGATAAGCGTTCAAATCCTTTTATTTATCTTGAAGATTTTAATAAAAACGTTTACTTAAATGATATTCCAAAATTAAGCAAAGAAGAGTTATTGTTTTTATTTTATGAACTATTTCCAGTTTCTAAGTTAAAGAGCTTAAAAGATTGGAATGATTTTGGATTTTCATCTATTTTAAAATCATTGAATAAAATTTATTCTGAAAAAATAAATTCAATAAGAGGGAGTGCAAATGAATTATCAAAGAATTAAAAATTATTTTAAATTTACAAGTGTTTTTCTATTTTTTTTGTTTTCCTGTGTTTCTAATGAGTTGAAGTTAGATCAAAGTTTGGTAAAGGGGAAGCTTGTTAATGGGCTAAAATATTATATTTATAAAAATCAAACTCCAAAGAATGCCGTTAATATGGGGATTGTCTTTAATGTAGGCTCTCTTAATGAAGAAGATAATGAGAGGGGAATAGCGCATTATCTTGAACATATGGCTTTCAATGGTACAAAAGATTATCCAAGAAATTCTATTGTTGATGTCCTTAAAAAATTTGGAATGCAATTTGGTGCTGACATTAATGCTGCTACTAGTTTCGATTTCACTTATTATAGGCTTGATTTGTCAGACGGTAATAATAAAGATGAAATTGATGAATCTATAAATATTTTGAGGAACTGGGCTTCTCAAATAAGTTTTATGAAAGAAGAAATAGATTTGGAGCGAAATATTATTATTGAAGAAAAAAAGCTTGGCGAGACTTATCCTAGAAGGATTTATGAAAAAATGTATAAGTTTTTGACAAGTGGAAGTCTTTATGAATTTAGAAATCCTATTGGGCTTGAAGAACAGATTTTGTCTTTTCAACCAGAGGATTTTAAAAAATTTTATCGAAAGTGGTATAGGCCAGAACTTGCAAGCGTTATTGTGGTAGGAGATATTGATCCTAAAGAAATTGAAGAGAAAATAAAAAAACAATTTATTTCCTGGAAAAGTCCGGTCGATAAAATTAAAAAGGTAGAAGTAAGTTTAGATGTGGAGCTTAAAGATAAGTTTTTACTTTTAGAAGATTTGGAAGTAGGGGATCCTAGTTTAATGTTCTTTAAAAAGGAAATTATTAACTTTGTAAAGACTAAGGATGACCTTTCAAATGCTATTAAAAGGTCTTTGTTGGTCACTCTTTTTGAAAATAGATTTTCTGAATTAAAGATTGCTGGGGTAAAGCATTTTAAAAATGTTTCAAATAAAGATTTTTTTTCATTTAAATCAGATAACAATACTATTGTTGCAAGATCTATTTCTTTAAGCTTTGATCCAGATTATTTAAATGAAGGAATAGAAGACTTTTTTTATGAGCTTGAGAGAATAAGAAAATTTGGATTTACCCAGGGTGAGTTTGAAAAAGTTAAATCTCAATTTTTCAAATCTTTAGAATTAAGGAAAAAAAATATAAATAAAACAAATTCATGGGCTATTTTTCAAGATTTGATAGAAATTGCTATTGATGGTTCTAATAAATTTGATATGAATGAATATTGCGATCTTTCTGTTCAATATTTGGAAAAAATTGATTTAAAGACAATAAACAATCTTGTAGAAAGAGAGTTTGATGTTAAAAATTGTGCAATTTTTTATTCTTACCGTGGAGGATCACATCCTGTTTTAGCTTTTAAAGATATTGACAATCTTCAAAAGACAGCTTTAAAAAGAGAGTTAAAGTCTTATGAGAATTCTTCAATTGAAGGTAAATTTTTTAATAAGTCTTTAGATGATAAAGATATTATTAGAGAAAATAAGTTTGAAAATGAAATTTCATCATTTGTTCTTGAAAATGGAGTTGAAGTTTATTTTAAATATAATGATCAAAAAAAGGGAGTAATTGATTTTAGTGCAGCTTCTTGGGGAGGTTTAATTAATGAGGATTTAAGGCTTATTCCTGTTTTGTCTTTTGCGCCTGGAGTAGTATCTGGTTCAGGTTACGGAGATTATTCTGCATTACAGATTGAAAAATATTTATCAGATAAGGCTATTTCTTTAAGTGTTAGTGTTGGAGCTCAAGAATCATATATTTCTGGAAGTTCAGATAAAAAAGATCTTGAAACTCTTTTTCAGCTTATATATTTTACTTTTAAGGAGCCCAAGATAGATGATGTTTTTTTGCAAAATGCTATTAATAATATAAAAGCATTAATAAAAAGCAATGAAAATAGTTCTAATTATCATTTTAAAAAAGCTATTAGTAAATTTTTAAACAATAATGATCCTAGGTTTGAAGATGCAAAAGATAGTGATTTACAATATTTTACAAAAGAAAATATTTTGTCTTTTTATAAGAAAAGGTTTACTTATGCAAATAATTTTAAGTTTGTCTTTGCTGGAGACTCAGATATTCAGACAATAAAGGCGTATTCAAAGAAATATTTAGGGAATCTTAGCTTTAAAGAAATAAGCGAGTATAAAGATTTAGATTATTCTTACAGTAAAAATTTTAATAAAATAGTTGTAAGGAAGGGAAAAAATTCAACTAGCTTTGCTTATGTAGTTTATCCTTTTAAATTTGAGTATTTAGCAGAGACCTCATTAAATTTAAATGCTTTAGCAGATCTTTTAACGGATGGTCTTATAAAAAATATTAGAGAAAAAATGTCTAGTGTTTATGCAATTCAAGCCTCTTTTGACTCTAATTTAAGGAAAAATGTAGATTCCGATGGTATTTTGTCTATTTTTTTTACTACTGAGCCTAAGGAGCTAGATAATGTTTTAAATTCTATTAATCGCTATATGATCGAAAGGCAAAAAATAGATTTTAATGATAAAGATTTTTCTTATGTTAAGAAAAATTATATCAAAAATACAAAAATAAATTCAGAGAAGAATAGTTATTGGATTTCAAATATATTGGCGTCATTATCCTGGTATGGGGTATTTAAAAATAATTTTGGTGTTAAGTTTGTAGAGACAAGCTTAAACAAAGATTTAATAAATGAGTTTTTTAAGAAAATTAATCTTGACGAAAGAGCAGAGATATTATTAATACCTGAATAGCTTATTTTACTTGAAAAACATTCTTGTTTTTTGGGTTTGATAGAAAGCAAGAATGTTAAGCCGATTTTTATTAGCAAGACATCCTCTAGGGGAATCGAACCCCTCTTGCCAGGATGAAAACCTGGAGTCCTAACCGATAGACGAAGAGGACAAAAGTGAGCTCAGTAGGACTCGAACCTACGACAAACGCCTTAAAAGGGCGCTGCTCTACCACCTGAGCTATGAGCCCAAAAGTCACTTTATGACCATTAAAAGTAATAATATATTTATTTTCCAATAATGTCAAGTTAAATTGGCATAAAGTTGATAATTTATACCAAAAATGTATTTAACAATTTGAGCTGCACAGGACTTGAACCTGTAACCAGCGGATTAAGAGTCCGATGCTCTACCACTTGAGCTAGCAGCCCAGTTTATTAATTTGCTAACAATAAGAATAAATTTTTATAAATTGAATGTCAAGGTTTGCTGTTGCTTTTTTTTAATTCTTCTAGTAAATTTTTTGCTTCTAGATTATTAGGAGAGATTGTAAGAAGTTTGATTAGTGCTTCTTCTGCTAAGATTTTATTTTTTGCATTTATTCTTGATCTTGCTAATTTTATTAATAGATTTTGGTTATTAGGAGAAAATCGTAATGCATGTTCGTATGCAAAATCTGCTTCATTATATCTTTTTAGCTCATAGAAAGAATCTGCGATCAAATTGTAAACTTTTATTATTCTTGCTCCTTTAGAATCAAGGCTAATGTATTCTTGAAAGTATTTTAATGCATTTTCATAATTTTTTTGAAAAAAATAAGCTTCTCCTAGTGCTTGAATAATTCTTATGTCATATTTTTTAATACCAAGTCCTATAATTGCTTCTTTTTCAGCTTTCTTGTATTCTCCTATGGCTATTAAGCTCCATATCAATATTGCCCTGGCATCTAAGTTGCTAGGATTTAGCCGAATTTCTTCTGACGTGTTTAAAATAGCTTCTTTAAATTTTCCTTCTTTATATAGAAGAAGAGAGTCTTCTTTTTCTATAGCCTGTGATTGTCCGAATAATAAGATTGAATTGGATAGTAGAATTAAAGTTATTTGTAATAGATAAAAAAATTTCATTCTTCTAAATCCTTCATTTCGCAATTCCCTTTAAATATTGCTCCAGAGTCAATAAAAAGTTCTTTGGTTTTAATATTCCCTATTAATTTACCTGTTTTATAGATTTTAATTGTTTTTAAAGCTTCAATATTTCCTTTTATTTTGCCATGATTTAGCAAATGTTGGCATTTTATTTCAGCTTCAACATCAGCTTTTTCCCTTAGATAGATTGAGTTTGATGAGTTTATTAAGCCTTTTAGCTTTCCTTCTATTATTATTGGCTTATTGCTTTCAATATATCCTTCAAATTCAAAATTTTTTTTTATTACATTTTGAGTATTGCTTTCTTCGAATTCTAAGCTATCTATGCTCATTGAAACCTCTAAAAATGAATGCTTTAATTTTAAAGCATTCATTTTTGATTGAATTTTTTATGAATTTTTTATTATTTTAGTCGTTTCTTCTTTGGCCCAAAAATCTTAAAAGATATAAGAATAAATTTATAAAATCCAAATAAAGTTTAAGTGAGGCTACAACTGCCATTCTGTTTTTTATTTCAGTGTTGTCTTGTAGCATTTTATCCATTTTAGAAATATTTTGAACGTCATAAGCTGTTAGGCCTGTAAATATGATTACGCCTAAAATAGATATAAGGAAATTAAGACCTGAGCTTCTAAAAAACATATTAACAAGAGATGCAATAATGATTCCCCATAGGCCCATTATCAGATAGCTTCCCATTTTTGTTAGATCTGTTGTTGTAGTGTATCCATAAACAGACATTCCAAGAAATGTTCCAGCAGTAATTCCGAATGTGAATACTATTGATCCTTGTGTATAAATCATAAATATAGAAGATAATGTTACTCCTGTTAGTGCTGAGTAGAGCAAGAAAAGAGCTATTGCAGTATTGCTTGATATTTTATTAAGAGCACCACTTATTGCATATACAAGCCCAAATTGTATAAGTATTATAGCCATAAATGACATTGAATTTGAGAATATTATTGCTTTGATTGTTTGATTTTCTGAGGTTGCATATGCAAACATTGCTGATATTAAAAGTCCAATTGACATAAGCCCGAAAACTTTGGCTAAAAACTTGTTTTTTATTAGTATTTCTTGTTTTTCTTGTGTTAAATCGATCATAATAAAGCCTCCTTATTATTTTATTAAGATTTGTTTTGATCGTTAAATTTTTTGCGAAGTTCATCAAATATAGCGCTTGGAACTTTTCCATACTTTAAAAATTCCATTGAGAATTCTGCTTTTCCTTGGGTAGAGGATCTAAGGACTGTTGAAAATCCAAACATTTCGCTTAAGGGCACCTCAGCCTCAACTTTTGAAAAACTTCCATCTTCTAGCGAACCTGTTATTATTCCTCTTCTTTGGTTTAAAAGTCCAAACATATTACCTTGAAATTCGGTAGGTCCTTCAAGAGTAACTTTCATTATTGGTTCAAGGATTGTAGGCTTTGCTTTTTCATAGGCCTCTCTAAAAGCACCAATTGCTGCTAATTGGAATGCAATATCAGATGAGTCAACAATGTGATATTGGCCATCATTGATTGTGATTTTTATGTCAACTATTGGAAAGCCAATTAACGTTCCCCTTTCCATTGCTTTTTGGAAGCCTTTGTCACATGATGGAATGTATTCGGTTGGGATTACTCCTCCTTTTATTAGATTAACAAATTCGTATGTCTCTCCTTCTTTATTAAGAGGTTCCATAAACCCTGCAACTCGTCCAAACTGACCGGCTCCTCCAGATTGCTTTTTGTGAGTATAGTTGAATTCAGCTTTTCTTGTAATTGTTTCTCTATAGGCTACTTGCGGCATTCCGGTTTCGACTTCTGCTTTGAACTCTCTTTTCATTCTTTCAATGTAAACTTCTAAGTGTAGTTCTCCCATGCCTTGAATTATTGTTTCGTTTGATTCAATGTCAACATAAGTTTTAAATGTTGGATCTTCTTTTGTAAATCTTCCAAGGGCTTTAGCCATATTGTCAGCAGATTTTTTGTCTTTCGGTTTTACAGAAAGAGAAATCACTGGATCTGGAATAAACATTGATGTCATTGAATAGCTAATCGATGGATCACAAAATGTATCTCCTGATGCACATTCTATTCCAAATAAAGCAACAATGTCGCCACTTCCTCCAAATTCAATATCTTCTGTATTATTGGCGTGCATTCTGATAAGTCTTCCCACTTTGAATTTTTTAGAAGTTCTTGAGTTGATAAGTTCTTGTCCTTTTTTTAAAATTCCTTGATAGATTCTGACATAGGTTAATTGTCCGTATTGACCGTCTTCAAGTTTAAATGCAAGAGCAACAGTTGGGAGTTCGTTGTCAATTTTAAGATCGATTTCTTTTTCATTATTATTGAGGTCAAGAGCGGTGTTTTTTATATCATGAGGGGATGGTAAAAATTTGGTTACAGCATCTAAGAGCAATTGCACTCCTTTGTTTTTATAAGCAGATCCCATAAATACAGGGCATAATTTTAAAGCCAATGTTCCTGTTCTAGTCGCATTGTATATTATCTCAATAGGTATATCTTTTCCTTCCATGTGCAATTCCATAAGTTCATCATTAAAGTCGGAAAGAGCATCAAGCATTATTCCCCGTTTGCTTTTTGCTTCTTCTAGGAGATCTAAGGGTATTTCTTTTTCTATTATTTCTGTTCCATCTTTTCCCTCAAAATAGTAGGCTTTCATTAATATAAGGTCTATTACCCCAATATGTTTGTCTTCTAATCCAATTGGGATTTGCATTAAAACGGAGTTTAAGTCAAGCTTTGATCTTAGTTGATCTTTTACATTGTAGGGATTTGCTCCGGTTTTATCGCACTTGTTTACAAATGCAAGTCGCGGCACACTATATCTTTTAAGTTGTCGATCAACAGTTATTGATTGGGATTGAACTCCTGCAACAGAATCAAGAACTAATATTGCTCCGTCAAGCACTCTAAGAGATCTTTCAACTTCAATTGTAAAATCTACGTGTCCGGGTGTATCAATAATATTTATTGGAAAATCTTTCCATTCAACGTGAGTTGCGGCTGATGCTATTGTGATTCCTCTTTCTCTTTCAAGTTCCATTGAGTCCATTGTTGCGCCAACTCCATCTTTGCCTTTTACTTCGTGAATTGCATGAATTTTATTGCAATAAAAAAGAATGCGTTCTGTAAGGGTAGTTTTTCCTGAGTCGATGTGCGCGCTAATACCTATGTTTCGTAATTTGTTGTAGTCCATTAGACTTTGTCCCTCCTGATGATATGTGAGTAGAAGATTAACTATCTTAGTAATTTTACAAAATTTTTTTTTAAAAATCTATCTTATATCGTTTTATATTGCTAAATATTTGGAAGTTTAAACTATTTTATATGATGTTTGTCAGTTGATGTTTGTCAGTTTGCTTGATTAAATTTGTATTAATGTATATTCTTATCTTAGGGAATATATCATTTAGTAGATTTTGATTTTATTGATTAAAATTTTTTATTTAGTGAATTAACTCTTACTTTATTATTATACTCCTAAGATAATTATTTGGAGGAATTTGAGTTGGAAACTTTAACAATATCTAATGAATTGAGCAAAATATCACAGGTAGGGTACGATTCTTCTGTGTCTGAGCTTTCTGTATTTTTTAAGGATGGAAGAGCTTATAAGTATTTTAAGATTGAACCAAGGCATTTTAGTGCAATATCTAAACTTGTTGAGGACAGAAGATCAGTTGGCAAATATTTAACAGAAAATGTATTTAACAAGTATGACCAGGAAAAGCTTTAATTTATTTTTTAGATAGTATTAAAAGCCCTTTTGTTTTTAAAGCAAGAGGGCTTATTTATGTTTATGCTTAGCTTTTAGAGTGATAAATTTTATTTTATAATCATCAATATGGTTTATTTAATTTTAAAATTTAATAGAATTGAAGTTTTATATTTTGATTATTATTGGATTTAGTTTTATTTTGTTGCTTTAAATAACTTAAATAGTATTAAGGATTCAATTAAATTTTTTATGTATAAATTGTTTTTTATTGTTATTTTTGTATTGTCTTGCAGTTCTATTTTTAAGGAATATCAAAACATATCAGGTGAATATTATAAGCTTGCTAAATTAAATGAAGAGCTTGGCAATGATGAGACTTCTGTTTTACTTTATGAAAAATCTATTAAATTTAATATTAATGCTGGTGATGATTCAAGTTACAATTTTATTTTAGCTTGCATTAATTTGAAAAAATATGTAGAGGCTGAGTTGAAGCTTAATTCTATTATAAAAGAAGATCCAGAAAATATTTTGTTAATTAATCTTAAGGGATATTTGCTATTTAAGAAAAATGATTTGGATAATGCTTTGATTTATTATTTGAAAACTTTAGAATTTGCGCCTGCAAATAAAGAGGCTTTATTTAATATTTTTTACATTTATCATTTAAAAAGTGATAAAAAAAATGCAAAAAAATATATCTTAAAATATAAAGAGCTAAATCATCCTATACCAAGCAGTACAGAAGAAATAGTTTCTTCTGTACTTAAGAGCTAATTTTTTAATTTTTTTACTTTTTACTTTATGGTAATTATTATATAATAAGGTATATAATATAAGCCCTGTTTTATTTTTCATAAATTTTTGTAGGAGAGTTTGTATATGATTAGGCTTAAAGTTTTAATTTTGTGTTTGTCTGGGATTGTTGTAACCAATGGTTTTACAGATACTAATTTTGAATTCAATTTTGGTGGTGGGGTTGCTTTTCCTGCTAGTCCCTTTTCAAGCTTTTACAACGAAGCTTTAGAGATTAATGCAAATCTTAAGCAAAATTTGCCTTCAGATTTATCCCCAATAGAAAAAGAAGAGATAGTTCAAAATTTTTCCGATTTAGCTAATATTGCTAAAGCTGGAATAAGATATGGAACTTATGCTCAATTTGGTGCTAAATTTGACGATTTTATTTCTATTGGATTTGAGCTTTTGTTTGACATGAATCTCCTTAAAGCAATAAAGCGTTCAGATGGAACCGCAAATGAAAATTTCTCGTTTATTATGGGAATAACACCAAGATTTTATACAAAATTAGATTTTTTTGTTTTAGCTTTAGCGTTTTTCACGGGTCCTAAGATCAATATAGCGACTTCTTCTGCAGATTCTGTTTTGGCAGAACTGGGAACAATGGGCTGGGATATTGGTGCTAGACTTTCATTTTCTTTTTTAATTCTTGAAGGTTACTATGCTTGGAATATTAAAAGTCCTAAATTTTCTGATTTCAAGTTTGGAATAGGCTTTGAATTTGGGATTGTATAGTTTAGTTAATTTTGTTTTTAGGAATATGCATAATATTTGTTTTTGCTGTTAATAGGATTTTTCTTTTTATTATTAAAGCTAAAATGTTTAATGACCTTGCTTTAAAAATTTTTAGTTATTTTTGTGTGTATAGGTTTTATTAATTATCAAATTAAGATTGTTAAGATTTTAAAAAAAGAACGAGGAGCTGGGTGAATTTACTTAAAAAAAAATCAATAGGAATTATTGCTTGTCCTGGGGGTAGGGTTTTTGCTAGTAAAATAATAGAAGAGCTTGAAAGAATATTTATAAACATTGAAAATGAGATCATAGATAGTATATGTCAAGATTCTAAAGCTTTAAAGGAAGAAATTTTTAAGCTTGAAAAAGTTCTATCTCCTTTTTTGGAAGGTCTTAGTTTATCTACTCTTAAAAGCAACAAAGAGCCTTTAGAAATTCCTGTAAAATTTGTTAAATTTGCCAATGGTGAATTTAAAACTGAAATTTTAAAAACAATTAGGAATAAGGATATTTTTATTGTTCAAGATGTTGCCAATACTTATGAAGTTGAGATAAACAGTAGTGAAAAAATAATTATGACAGTTAATGATCACATAATGAATTTAATGACAACAATAGATGCTTGCATGCAGGCTAAAGCCAATTCTGTCAGTGTTATTATTCCGTCTTATCCTTATTCAAGGCAAGATAAAAAGCATTCAAGAGAATGTTTAACAGCAAGTCTTATTGGAAGATTTTTAGAAGAGTTGGGAATTAGACATATTTTAACCTTGGATATTCATTCAAAGGCTATTGAGAATGTATTTAGAAAAGTTTATTTTGAAAATTTAAATGTTTCTTATGAAATCTTTAATTCTCTTAAGGATTTAATCGATATTAGAGATTCTAATTTAGTTATTGTTTCACCTGATACAGGTGCTGTAAGTAGAAATAAATTTTTTGCATCAAGTCTTAAGAGTCCCCTTGCTTTGCTTTATAAGGAGAGAGATTATTCAAGAGTTTCAAATGATGTTGTTGATTCAAATATTTCTGTAACCAAGCTTTTAGGAGATGTTGAAGGTAAGAATGTTTTTATGAGTGATGATATGTTAGCTACTGGGGGCACTTTGATTAAGGCAATGAAATTGCTTAAAAGCATGGGCGCTAAAAAGATTATATGTGGGATTAGTTTGCCGTTTTTTAATGGAGATGCTATTAAATATTTTGACAAAGCTTATGAAGAGGGGTTTTTTTATAAAATAATTGGAACGAATGCTGTTTGCCATAGTGATGAGTTGATAAATAAGCCTTGGTATCATGAAGCTAATGTTGCGCCTCTTTTTGCGGAGGCAATATTTGCAATTTATAATAAAGTTGGTTTACAAAAAATTCTTGATAGAAAGGATGATATTCAAAAATTGATTACTAAGAGTTAGCTTATGAATGCTCTTAGTATTGATATTGGCACCAGTGTTTTAAAGGCAGCATTAGTTAGTTCTGAAGGTAGAGTTTTAAGCTATATTGATGTTAGTTATTCGGATTATTTTGATGTTGATTTCGAAAATTTTGACTTCAATATATGGCTTTTTTCTTTTAAAAAAGCCATATCCAATTTTCAGTCTAGCAAAATAGATTGCATTTCTGTTAGTGGTATTTCACCATGTTTAATTGCTTTAAATTCAAATTTAATTCCTTTGGAAGTGTTACATTGGAATTCCCTTAAAATCAAGCCTGATTTTAAGGGCAAGTCTGTATTTTTACCCTATGTACTTAGTACTGTTGAAAGAGGAACATATTCTAAGATAAGCTATTTTGTTTCTTGTTTTGAGTATTTTATTTATTTGCTTACAGGAAAGCTTTTTACAAGCTTTCCGAGCATAGAGTATATCCCTTTTATTTGGGATGATGTAGAGATAAAAAAATATGGACTTGACAAGAGCAAATTTCCTCCGTTCATAAAAATGGGAGAAAGTGTTGGTGTTGTAACCTATAAAGCAGGAGCTGAATTTGGGTTAAATAGCGGAATTAGTGTAATTAATGCGGGATCAGATTATTTGAGTGTTTTGGTGGGGAGCGGTGCTTTTCAAGAAGGAATTGTGTCAAATAGAATGGGTACAAGTGAAGGGTTTAATTTTCTTTCAAGTACATATTTACCAGGATTTTCTCTAGAATATCCTTATTTTTTAGAAGGATATTTTATTATTGGCAGAATTGTTCCTTTTGGATATTTGATTCAATTATTAAAAGACAGTTTTTATAAAAAAAGTTTAACTTTTGAGTTACTCTTAAAAAAAATTGTTAAAAGTGCCACTTTAAATAATGTATACTTTTATCCAAGCAAAATTAAACTTTTTAATGATTTATTTATTTTAGATCCTTGTCTTTGCAAAGATTTAAGTAAAGGAATTTTTGGCAGTATTAAAAATCCATTAGAGATTGGTTTAGCAATGCTTGAATTTGTATGTTTTGCTTTTTACAACAGATTGGTAGAGCTAAAAGCCTGTAAAAAAGAAATTTTGAGCATTTTTGTTAGTGGCTCTAATTCTGACAATTTGCTTTTAAATCAAATAAAAGCAAATATTCTTGGCAAAGATTTAAAGATTTTTGATTTTAAGCATTCAGAGATTATTGGGGGAGCAATTCAAGCATTCTATTCTTTAAGAGAATTTGGCAGCTTAAATGATTCTTTTTTAAAGCTTGCAAAGATTAAGCATGTTGTTTCGCCTATTATTGAGGTTCATGAAGAATATTTAGAAAAATATCAAAAATATATTAATAATTATAGTCTATTTGTTAACGGATAATATGTAAGTTTCTTTAAATTCGCTTATTCCTGCTATTTTTTTAAAGTCTGCTTTTGCTTCCGATTTTGTTTTATAAGGGCCAGATCTTACTCTGTAAATATCATTATTATCTATTGTTGCAGAATATATTTTAGCAATGATATTATATTTGAGTAATTTTTGAATATAGTTGTCAGCATTGATTGGGTCTGAGAGTGATACAAATTGTATGTAATATTCTGTATTAGGATCATATATGTTATCAATATTCAAAGTTTTTTGGGCTACGGGTTGAGGCTTTTCAATAGTTTTTGATTTCTGAGAAGTATTAGGTATTTTTTGAGTTGTGGGTTGAGGCTTTTCAATAGTTTTTGATTTCTGAGAAGTATTAGGTATTTTTTGAGTTGTGGGTTGAGGCTTTTCAATAGTTTTTGATTTCTGAGAAGTATTAGGTATTTTTTGAGTTGTGGGTTGAGGCTTTTCAATAGTTTTTGATTTCTGAGAAGTATTAAGTATTTTTTGAGTTGTGGGTTGAGGCTTTTCAATAGTTTTTGATTTCTGAGAAACATTAGATGTTTTGTTTGTAGTTTTTTTTTCTTTATTTAAATCTTGTGTTAAATCTATGATTATTTCATTTTGAGTTTCAGATACCTTTAAAGATTTTTCATTTTGGTCAACGTTTTCTAAGGTTTTTTGATCTTTGTCTTCTTCTAGAACAATATTTTTTTCTGCAATGTCTGAGGCCAAATTTTTGTTTGGAAAGAAAATAATTGTTCCAAGAAATATTATGATACAAACTGTTGCAATCGAGGTTAATGCTACAAAAAATCCTTTATTATTATCATTGTTTTCATTCAAATCTTTCATAGTTAATTACCTCCTGCATTTTTTTTTCAATTTCTTTTTCTAGATGTGCATAATTCTTGTTATTAATTATATTGATTATTCTTAAGTTTATAATATTTTTTTTAAAAAAAATATCTTTTTGGATTTTGAGTATTTTATTGATTATATTCAAGTCAATGCTTGGTATAGAATATAATAATCTATTTTTTATTATAGAATTCTTTGCCTTAAGCACAATTATATAGTTGCAAAGTTTTTCTAAATTTATTTTAAAAAGTAAAGCAGCATTGATTATTATTTTTGTAGATTGGTTTTGAATTAGGATTTTTTTTGTTTTGCTAAGTATGATTGGGTGTGATATGCTTTCAAGCTTTTTTAATTCTTTATTGTCATTAAATACAAGATTTCTTAGAAAGAGTTTATCTATTTCATTTTTAGTATTTAATATTTTTTTACCAAATATTTTAACTATTTCTTCTTTTTTTTCATTTAATACTGAATGTCCAAGCTTGTCTACATTTATTTCGTAAAATCCATATTTATTGCTAATTATTTTTGAAGCAGTATCTTTGCCAGATGCAATTCTTCCTGTTATTCCAATGATTAATGGATTTCTCCCCACGATTTACCCGTTTCAATATTTGCTCTTAAAGGTAGGTTTAATGTGTAAGCAGTTTCCATCATAATTTTTAATATTTTCTTTGCTTCATTTTCTTCTTCAATAGGAGATTCGATGAGCATTTCATCGTGTACTTGCAGTAATATTTTCGATTCCATTTTTTTACTTTTAAATTCATTAAATACTTTGACCATTGCAATTTTCATGATATCAGCGGCACTACCCTGAATTATGCTATTTATTGCTATTCTTTCAGCGGCAGATCTTTCTAGATAATTATTGCTATTAATTTCTTTTATATATCTTCTTCTTTTTAAGATGGTTTCACTATATCCAGCATTTCTTACGAAGTTTATTTGATTTATTATAAACTCTTTGATTTTTGGATAAGATTCAAAATAAGAGTTTATAAATCCTTTTGCTTCTTCTTTTGCGATTCCCAGCTCTTTTGCAAGTCTAAAATCTGACATTCTATAAATTATTCCAAAATTAATAGATTTTGCTATTCTTCTCAAGTTAGGAGTAATTTCTTTTTCCTCTATTTTGAAAAGCTTAGAAGCAGTTTCTGAATGAATGTCTTTATTGTTTTTAAATGCTTTAATAAGGACTTCATCTTGTGATAAATGAGCAAGTATGGCAAGCTCAATTTGAGAATAATCAGCTGAAATAAAAATATTTCCATTTTCTGGTTTAAATGCTTTTCTTATTTTTCGTCCTTTTTCATCTTTTATTGGTATGTTTTGTAAGTTAGGATTTATGCTAGTTATTCTACCAGTTGCTGTTTTTGTTTGTATGAAGCTTGTATGCACTCTGTTTGTTTTATGGTTTATTAATTCTATCAAATTGTCTGTGTAGGTACTCTTCAATTTTGCAATTTGTCTGTATTTTATTAAATTTTCAATTGATTCATGCTGTCCCCTGAGAGATTCAAGCACTTTTATATCAGTTGAATCTTTTTTCATTTTTTCTGGTAATTTTAGATTTAATTTTTCAAATAAAATTTCATGCATTTGTTTTGGAGAATTTAGATTAAAATCAATTCCTATGCTTTTTATTATTTCATTTTCGATTATTTCTAATTCTTTTCCAAGTTCTTTTCCATATTCTTTTAAATATTCTTTATCAAGGTAAATGCCATTTTCTTCCATTTCTATAATTACCTTGTTAAAGGGCATTTCTATTTCGTGCATTAACTTGCCAAGTTTATCTTCTTTTAATTTTTTGGTAAATATATTAAATAATCTAAATGTAATATCAGCATCTTCAGATGAATAACTTGTTGCCATTTTTAAAGATATATTTGCGAAGTTATCATTTTTTTGTATAACATCTTCGTATTTAATATTTTTATGCATTAAATATTTTTCTGCAAGAAAATCAAGCGATACTTTTGAGTTTGTGTCAATAAGGTATGCTGCAATCATTGTATCAAAATAAGGTAGTATAGGACTAAATCCATTATTTTTAAGTATTTTATAGTCAAATTTATAATTTTGACCAATTATTTTTGGATTTGATTCAAAAAGATTGTTAAATTTTTGTATTATATAATTTTTTTCTATGTAAATTTTTCCTTTGGCTTCTATTGGAATGTAGTACCCTTCAAATTCTTTAAATGAAATGGAAATCCCAATTAATTTTGCTGTGTAGGTGTCAAGCGAAGATGTTTCTGTGTCTACTGATATGTATTTAGCCTTTTTAAGGCTTTCTATTAAATTGTCAAGCTCTATTTTTGTTGTTATTGAGCGGTATTGAACATTCTCTGTGTCAATTGTATTTATTTCATCTAATCTGTTAGTAGTAGATTCTTGCTTAAATAGGCTTTTTTGGTCTGCATTTTCTTTTTCTTGTTTTAAGATATCCTTTTTATAAGTTTTTATTAGAGCAATTGCTGAGTGCTTTTCAAACAAGGGTATTATCTCTTCACTAAAATTTTTTAAGGCGAAATTTTCAATTTCTGGAATTTTTAAATTTTCTTCAAGACTTACAAGTTCGTAGCTTAAAAAAGCATTTTCTTTTTCTTTGGTTAAAAGTTCTTGATGTTTTTTATTTATTAGTTTTAAATTTGAATATATCCCTTTTAAGGTTTTAAATTCTCTTAATAAATTTGCTGCTCCTTTTGGTCCAATTCCTTTTATTCCGGGTATATTATCAGATCTGTCTCCAACAATAGCTAAATAATCTTTTATTTGAAAGCTATTTACTCCAAATTTTTTTATTACGTATTCATTATTCATTTCAATAAAGCTGTTGTTTTCAATTTTAAGTATTTTTATGTGCTCTGACATTGTTTGCAGCAAGTCTTTGTCAGGGGAAATAATGTAAGTTAAATAGTTATTATTAGCAGCTTTTTTGGCAAAACTAGCTAAAAGATCGTCAGCTTCGTAGCCTTCGATCTCAAAGATTGGTATTTTTGCCTTTAAAAGACCTTCTTTTATCCATCCGATTTGAGGTATTAAATCATCCGGAGGTGAATCTCTTGTTGCCTTGTAGTTTGGATATTTTTGTTTTCTAAAAGTTGGTACCTCTGAGTCAAAGGTGATAATCAAATGTTCAGGATTTTTTTCTTTTATTATGAAAAATAATGTTTTAAAAAAACCAATAAATGCGTTTACATTTTCTCCTTGTGTGTTTAAAAGTGGATAATTTTTCATTACGTGATAATTTCTAAATATTATGTTTAGTGCGTCAATTAGGTAAATTTCTTTCATATTTTAATATCTAACATTATAGGTGAATTGTTTAATGCAAGGTTTTGATGTTTTTTAATTTTTGGAATTTTTCTTTTTGCATTTGCAATTTGTTGTAAGATTTTATAACAAATTTGATATTTAATATATATTTCTTCTTTTAGTAGATTAATTTCTTTAATCAAGTAATCGAAATTATCTAATTTTTGGTTTTTGGATTTCAACCATGCATTTATTGTTTTATAATAGTTTTTGATTGATTCTAAAATTAAATCTTTTTTAGGATTGGTTATATTTAATATTCTTATTTCTTCTTTTTGCAATTCATCACTTTCTATTGTTAATATTAGCTTTAATTCTTTTAATTCTAACAATAAATTGCTAAAATATTTTTTTAAAATTTCATTAGCTGACAATATTGATTCCTAATTTACCTTGAGTAACATTATTTTCTTTTTTTCTTAACTCTTTCCATGTAAAGTTTAATATTTGCAGTTGTTTTATAACATTGTCAATTTTGTGTATTTCTTTTTTTAAAAGAACATTTTCTAGCTCTTTGTTTAGAAATAAGTATATTGAGAGTAAGTTTGTAGAGATGTTTCCACCTTGTTCAAAATTTAAGGTTGACATTAATTCAGTAATGATTTCTTGTGCATGAAAGATTTTTTCATTAGCTTTAACCGCATTTTGCCAATTACCATCTTTTATAAGCTCTTTTGCAACTTTTAAATCCTGTATTGCTTTCTCATAAAGCATTATCAATATTGAGAGGGGATTTGATGTGTTTACTTGTGTTTGTTTGTATATTTTTTCTTTTGCTACCAAAATTTCCTCTAATCCAAAAGTTTAATTTGTTCTATTATTTGGTCTTTTTTAAAAGGTTTTGTAATGTATCCTCTAGCTCCAAGAGATAAAGCTTTTTGTATTAATTCTTGTTTTCCAATAGCTGTAACCATTAATATATTAACTTTTTTAAGCAATTTTTTATTAATTTCATACATTCTCTCAAGAGCCGTGATTCCATCCATTCCCATCATTGTTATATCGAGTGTTATTAGATCAATATTATTTTGTTTTTCAAATTCTTTAACAGCTTGAATGCCATCTTCGGCTTCTAAAAATTCTTTAAATCCTAATTGACTTAGGATTTTTATTAGGTTTTTTCTCATAAAAAGTGAGTCATCAGCTATTAAAGCTTTTTTGCTTTCTTTCAAACTAGCACTCCTTTTATCCATTTTAACATATTAAAATATCTTTAACGACAATTTAAATATAATTCACATTTTTATAATATTGGCTTTTTGATTGATATTTTTCTTTAAAGATTATTTTAATTTGAACATAAATAAAATAATATGTATTTCTGGCGATATTTTATAGCTTTTATAGTAAAGTCGATTTTTACTTGTTAAGGTTGTTTGATAAAATAATAAGGAATATGTTAAATTTTACCCTATGAGCAGCGAAGTACAGCAAGAAATTGCAGACTTGAAGAAGTTGATTAGAAAGTGGGATAAAGAATATTATGTCGATTCTTTGCCTAGTGTTGAAGATATTGTATATGATAAGCATATTTTAAGGCTCCAAGAGCTAGAAAGTAAGTACCCCGAATATAAGACCTTAGATTCTCCTACTCTTAAATTTGGCAGTGATCTTTTAAATAACTTTAAAGAGGTTGAACATTCTGTTCCTATATTAAGTCTTGATAAGGTTTATGATCTTAATTTGCTAAAATCATGGATAGATAAGATTGATTTTAATAATTCTTTTAATATTTCTGTTGAGCCAAAGATAGATGGATGTTCTATTGTTCTTTATTATAAAGATGGGATTCTTGAAAAAGCTCTTACTAGAGGTAATGGAAAATTTGGTAATGATGTTACTAAAAATATTAGAACCATTAGGTATATCCCTTTATTTCTTGATGAAAAAGTTGATTTAGTATTAAGGGGTGAGGTTTATATTGCTAAAGAAAATTTTTTAAAAATAAATAAATTTTTAGAAAAGCCTTATACTAATTCTAGAAATTTGGCTTCGGGAATACTTAGAAGGGTTGATAGCAGAGAGGTTGCTAATTTTCCTTTAAATATTTTTATTTATGATTTTTTGAATGCTGGATTGGAGTTTAAAACCAATGATTTAGCTACTGCAAGACTTAAGAAATTGGGGTTTAAGGTTAATCCTTTGATTAGATTTTTTGATCAAAAAAGTTCAATTCGAGAAGTTTTAAATTACATAGTAGATATAACAAAAAAAAGAGATTCTTTTGAATATGAAATAGATGGTGTTGTCCTTAAGGTTAGTGATTTTGTTTTAAGGGAAAGATTGGGATATACTGCGCATCATCCTAAATGGGCAATGGCTTACAAATTTGAAGCGCTTTCAGGTTTTAGCAAGGTAAATAGTATTGTTGTTCAGGTTGGACGTAGTGGTAAAATTACTCCTGTTGCTAATATTGATAAAATTTTTGTTTCAGGGGCTTTTATTACTAGTGCAACATTGCACAATCAAGATTATATAGCATCTATTGGTTTGAATGTTGGTGATGTTGTTAAAGTTTCAAGAAGAGGGGATGTAATTCCTGCTGTTGAAATGGTGATAAATAAATTTTCAACAGGATTTTTCAAGGTTCCTGATAATTGTCCGGCTTGCAAAACGGTTGTAGTAAAAGAGGGGTCACATTTCTTTTGTACAAATAATAATTGTCCTTCAGTAGCAGTTGAGAGAATAAAATATTTTTGTAGTAAAAATTGTATGGATATTGAAGGGTTTTCCGACAAAATAATTTCTTTTCTTTTTGAGAAAAAATTTATTTCTTCAGAAATTGATCTTTATACATTTGATTTTTATAAACTTCTTAAATTTAAAGGGTTTAAAGATAGAAAGATAAATAATTTAATAAATTCAATTGAAGCTAGCAAAAAAAAGCCATTTAGCAAATTACTTCTTAGCATGGGAATTAAAGATTTAGGAGAAAACACAATAAGGTTATTATTTCTTAATGATTTAAATTCATTTTCAAAGCTTTTTAAGCTTTGTCAAGATAGATATTTTGCTTTTTCAACATTGTTGAAAATTAAAGGCATAGGAGAAAAAATTGCTTTTAATATTATTGAAGCTTTTAATGATTCAATAATGCTTAATAAGTTTAAATTTTTTGAAAATTTGGAATTTAAAATGGAAGAGTTTATCAAGATTGATGATGAGAATAAGTTATTAGTCGGTAAAAAGTTTTGCATTACTGGAACTTTTAATGGTTATTCTAGATCTATTGTTATTGACAAGCTAAAAAATAAAGGAGCAATTTTTAACACTTGTGTGACTAGGAACTTAGATTTTCTTATTGTAGGAGAAAAAGCTGGATCAAAGCTTGAAAAAGCTATGAGTTTAAATATAAAAATTATTTCTTTTGAAGACATAAAAAGCTACTTAGATTAAGCTATATAAAAGGGTTTATTTTATTTAATTATTTTTATTTGCTTAAATTCAGACTTTAGGCTTTTATACATAATTCCTAGTTCGTGGACATTTTTAACTTCTATTAAGTTTCTAAAAAATTCTTCTTTATTTTTTAGAGTAGGGTTAATGAAATATTTTTCAAATTTATATTTTGAGATTATTTCATGATTTTTTAAAGCCTCATTTAAATTATTAGTTGGATTTATTTCAATATAATATGTGTTTTCTTTTTTAAATGCAAATTGATCCCCCTTTTCTTTAAAATTGTAGTTATTAAGATATATGTCGGGGTAGATTTGAAAATCTGCTGTTTTGATCATAGTTGTTTTTGATGTGCTTTTAGTATTTTCTTCTAGATCTTGGCTTTCATTTTTTTCTATGGGCTTCAAATATTCCTTTTCTAATTTTTTATTTTCTTCTAAGTCATCATTTTTTTTTGTAATACTTGGAATGAAAGTTTCTTCGTTTAAGGGTTTTTGAGAAATTTCTTTTTTTTTAAAATTGTTTAATTCTTTTTGAAGTTTTAAAATAGTCTCTTCATTCTCCTTTATTTTATCTTCTAATTCTTTGAGTTTGTGTTTATCAGTTCTTATTTTTTTTTGATTTTCTTTGTTTATTGCTTCATTTGCGATAATTTTTCTTTTTAGATCATTTATTATTTTTCCTATTGAAGATAGGTTTTCTTCAATTTCTTCCAAGTTTTTATCTGAGTTATCTTTTTTTTTAAAATTTCTTAACTCTCTTTGCAAGTCTAAAATAGTATTTTCATTATCATTGATTCTGTCTTCAAGTTCGTCGATTTTTTTTTCATTAATAGCATAATATTTTTCGTTCTCATGAAGATTTTCTTTTAGATTGTTTATTATTTCTTCATTAGAAGGGTAGTTATCCTCATTTTTTTCTTCAATCTCATTATTATATTCATAATTTTCTTCAAAATCATCATCAGTTTCTTCTTCAATGTCTTCAATATTTATTTTTTCGTAATTTTCATCTTCTTTGTGTCTGGTCTTTTTATTAAGGAGCTTTTTTATTTCTACTATTTCGTTTTTTAATTTATTGGTTAAAATTTCATATTTTTTTGCTTTTTTTTCGATTGCTTCTATTTTTTCATTTTCTGATGCTTTTTGATTTTTGGTTTTTAAAAGATTTTCTATGTTTTTAATTTTATTTTCATAATTTTCAATTACAGATTTTAGATCATTTTCGTCCATTCTTTTTTTAGGCAGTTTTTTGTCTCTTATATTTTCTGGCAATTTTAGATCTTTGCCCTTTTTGGGGTCTTTATAAGAAACTATGTTTTTATTTAAATGTTTTAATGTATTTATTTGATCGCTTTTATTCCTAGCACTTTTAAATTCTTCACTTAAGTCTTCTAGGGGAATTTCAATGCTGGAGTAGTTTATTGTATTATTAGCCCCAAATAATGATATACATGAAAGTATTATAAAATACTTAAAGCTTCGATTTTTTGTTTTATTCATAAGGTCCTTGTTTTTATTTAGAAAATATCTATAATTTATAATGTTAGCATAATTTGTCCATTTATCAAAAGTGATAAAAAATCGCGGTGGGAGCTATTTTATTGACAAATAATGTTGATTTCAAATTAGTTTTAAGTGAATTTTTTGTTAAGTTGCTTTAAGATTGTTGCATATGTTGGCAGGTCATCTGTTTTTGAAATTTTATTTTTTAATCCTTTTTATTTATACAATGTTAGGTTCTTGTTGATTTAAATTTTTTTGCTTAGTGGAGTTTGCAAGTTTGACAAATGTGGATGCGCATGAATTTTGGGCTTTGCCGGTTTGCTGTAATGCTAAAGATTCTATTATTGAGGATTTTGGCTTTGTAGATGAGCATGTAGATTCAATTTTTAGCATCAGTTATAAAGATAATATAACTTTAAAGTTTAGAGATTTTGTTGATTCTAATGAATTTAATTTAAAGCTTTTTGATAATAAAATAAGCTTTGAAGGTCAAATTCCTTTGGTTTTGTATTCAGATAATTTGGATTATTTGTTAAAAGCAGAAAAAAGTGTTCTTTTTAATCTAAGAGTTGGCGAAATGAGTAATAGTTATTCTTCTGGATTTACAAAGAAAGAATCTGGAACTTGCAATGTTTTGAATGCTTGTTATAAATTTAGTGATTACAATAGTTTTTCAGACGACTTTATTTTAGTTAAAATATTTTTTGATTCTGAAAATTTAATTATTGATGCTAATGTAGACAATATTTCTTTTTTGAAATTTTTTATTAGTGAAAATTTTGGTGTAAGTAAAGATAAAATAAAAATTAATTCTATTGATAATTACTGGGCTAGTTCTATTTTTCCTATTTCTTTTAATGCAATTTTACAAGGCATTGTAATTGCAAAAAAAATTAATAAAAAGGTTAATGTTGTTTACTACAAAAGACATTTTGGAATTTTAGATAATTTAAATTTAACTTTTTCAGTTTCTAATTGTTTATTGGCAGATAATAAGCTTTCAAAGATTATTTTAGAAATTATAATAAATAGACCTTTAAATTTTTTATATAAGTTTTATTTTAAATTTATTAATAATATTTTCAAAAATTTGTTTTTTGATGGGTTTTTAGAAATTTTTTTTATTGAAAATAAAAGTGATTTTATTTTTTTTTATGATAATCTTTTGGCATTTGAGACTTCTGTTTATAATTTTATTTATTCCAATTTTTATAATCTTGCTTTATCGATGTCTTGTGAGCCAATAGGTTATTTGCTTACTCAAATTAAAGGCGATTATACTAGTTTTTTAAAAATTTTTAAAAAACTAGATTTAAAAAATTCTTTAATAAAGAAATCTTCTGTTTTAAGTGTTAATAAGGATTATAATATTTTTAATACTAGCCGAAGGGGAGTTGGTTTTGCCTATTTGAATTCAAACACTTATTTTTTAAGTGAAGAGCAATGTGTTGTTGCTTTCTTGTATAAGGATGGATTAAATGTATTTTTGCCCTACAGCATTATTGACAACAATTTAAGCAACTATTTAAAAAATAGTTTGGCTAAAACATTGGGCTTTGCTTATAGCAGTGTAAATTTTTTGATAGACGATAGCGTATTAGATTTTTCTAATTTTTATAATCTTCTTTTCAAAGATCCTTATTTTATTGAAAAAGCAATTTTAAATATTAGGGATAATTTTTCTTCTTTGATGGGTACGGATTTTATAAATGAATATCCTGTTGTTTTTAAGAAAAAAATAGCTATTAGTGATGTTAATGATTGTATGCTTGGGTGTTCTGTTGAACTTAAATTTGAATTTTATTCTCTTAGCGCTGTTTTTAGTAATGTAAGCTTTTTTGTAGAGCAAGGCAAATTTATCAAGCTTAAGTTAAATAACAAAAGAATTCGTACAATATTTGGGTTAGCGGTCGATTATGTATTTTGCCGTGCTAATGTAAGTTGCGATATTAAAGATTGTTTAACCTTGGAGTTTATTGAAGATGGTGAGTTTGTTTTTTCTTTTAGAAGTGTTTTTATTGTTTCTGTTTCTGCAATTCGAACTGCTTTGATTCAGGTATTTGATTTTAATGCAAGCAGCACGCCTCTTGATTTTGAAGAAATTTTAAATAGTTGGAGTATAAAAATTGACATTAATTAATTTTAATTTAAATGGAGAGAGTATTTCAAAAAAGATTAGTCTTTCTTTTGGGACTAGAAATCTTTTGGATTCTATTTTTTTTGCCAAGAGTAATAGTTTAGAGTACATGTTTAATAACAGATTTTTTTTAATTTTGCTGGATTTTAAGCTTGTTTATTCTGATTTAATTCCTGCTTTTATTTTGAATGGTCGTAGTGTGGTTACCCTTGAAGGACTCAAGAAAAAAAGTTTTTATAAGCACATGCAAAAGATTTTATTAGAAGATGATTTTAATTTTTGTAGCAATTGTTTTGAATCTAATATTTTGCTGTTTTATTACTTTTTGGAAAACGAGATTGTAAGCAAATCAGATATTTTAGGCTATAGAAATTCATTAAAATGTAATTGTATGGATGTTAATACTTTTTTATCTCTCTATTTGAAGGCTGAAGAATTGTATAGAAAAAATGGCTAATGTTAAGGTTTATTACCCTGAAAGTTTTAATATACTGTCTAATTTATTTAACAAAAATTTAAATAATTATATCATTTATAATGAGCTAGATTTTAAAAAAAATCCTAATTTATTTGATATAGAAACACTCATTGATAATTTTTTTATTGTTGGTAATTTTGAAAAATTTAATAAGGTGTCTTTAAGGGGTAATTTTCTTGAGATGGGGCCATGTGTTACTTACAACGAGATACTTCAGATTGGTAAGAAAAATATTCCAAGTTTGTTTTATGAATTTATTTCAAAATTTAATGATAAAATATATTTAAATAGTATTAACCTTGCAAATGGGTTTTATTATAAAAACACTGTTTTTGATATTTATCCTTTGTTGTTAAGCCTTGATGCTCAAATTGAGTTTAAAAATGTTTTAACCAAAAAAACTTATGTTTTTAGTGCTTATAATTTAAATAGAGCCGAGTATATTGCAAATCGAAACACTGTTCTTGTTACTAAATTTAAATTTCCAATGATGAATTTATGGAACAGAAGCTTTTATCATAAAATATTTTTCAATACCTTGTCTTTTGACATTTTGGAAGAAGCAGACATTATTTTTATATGCATTCTTTTAAACATAAAAAGAGACATTATAAATGATTTTTTGTTAAAAATATTTTATGATGACAAGTTGATAGTTATAAAGGATTTTCAGATTTTACTTTTAAACAAATCTTTGCCGCTTTCATTTTCTGAGATAGAAAATTCTCTTAAAATGTTGGATAAAAATATAAGAGATTCTAAAAATTTCAATATAGGAGAAAGAAATTTAAAGCTGATAAAGAATTTTTATTTAGACATATTAATGAGTTTTAATTTTTAATTGTTCGAATAAGTTTAATTACTATCTTTATTATGCTATATTTCTTATATAAAGGGAATATATAATTTATTTTTATGTATTATAATGTAAAAAGTTAATCAAAAAAAAATAATATTCATAATGAGGGGTTTCTGTACTTATGGTAAAAAAAGAAGCAATTATTAAGGCTGTAAACGGTTTGCATGTTAGGCCTGCATCAACTTTTGTAAAAAAAGCCAAAGAATATTCTAGTGAGATAACAATAGAATCTGACGGAAAGTCTGTTAGCGGGAAAAGTTTGTTCAGGCTTCAAACTTTGGAATTATCATCAGGTAAAAAGCTTTTGATATGTGCTGAGGGTGAGGATGAGGAGATTGCTGCTTCAGAGCTTGCAGAGCTTATCGAATCTTTTAAGGAATGAATTTTAGAAGGATTTAGGTTATGACTTTATCGGGCAAAAGAATATCCAAAGGAATAGGTATTGGAGAAGTTCTTTGTATTAGGAAAAATTTTGATAAAATTATAAGTAGAGAAAAAATAGACTTTTCTCAAGTTGATAGCGAGATATCAAAATTCAATAAAGCGAAGTTAAAAGCAATTGAAGCGCTTAAGGATCTTGAGGGAAAAGCTGTGCTTCAATTTGGAGATGATAAAAAAGGTATTTTTGAAGGTCAGGTGTTGATCGTTGAAGACGATGAGCTTTCTGAGATTGTTATTGAGTTTATTACAAAGGAAAATTATAGTGCCGCTTATTCTATTTATTTAGCGTTTGAAAATTTGGTTAAAAGTGTAGAAGATTATAAAGATCCTTATTTAAAAGAAAGAGCGTCTGATTATAGGGATATTAGAAATAGATTAATTTCTACCATTTTGGGTCAAGTAACCGATTTTTCTGAGATTAATAAAGATATTATTCTTGTTACCGAAGAATTAACCCCATCTGATACCATGCAATTTGACTTAAATTATGTTAAAGGGTTTTTAACTGCGGTTGGGGGAGAAACTTCTCATGCTGCTATTTTGGCAAGAACAATGGGGCTTCCAGCGCTTGTTATGACTTTGTTAGATATCGATGCGTTAAAGGATGGTGATAAAATAGTAATTGATGCAATATCTTCTATTGTTATTAAAAATCCCTCTTCTGATGAGATTGATCTTTATGAAAGCAAGATTTTGCGCCAAGTAGAGATGGAAAAAGAGCTTTTTTCTTTAAAAGACAAAGATGCTGAAACAAAAGATGGCGTGAAAGTCTTTTTAAAGGCAAATATTGGAACACCTATTGATGTTGCCTATGTTAATAAATATGGTGTTGAGGGAATAGGTCTTTTTAGAACAGAATTCTTATATATGAGATCTTTACAACCTCCAACAGAAGATGAGCAGTTTGAAACTTATAAGAGAGTTATAGAAATAATGGAAAAAAAGGGGGTTGTTACGATTCGTACTCTTGATGTTGGCGGGGATAAAGAAATTCCTTATCTTAATTTTAAGAAAGAGGAGAATCCCTTTTTAGGCTTTCGGGCGCTTAGGATGTATAGGGAATATGAGGAATTGATTCAAGCGCAGTTTAATGCTATTTTTAGGGCCAGTCATTATGGTAAGATAAGAGTAATGGTTCCTATGCTTACCAGATATGAAGAGATTGAAACGATAGAATATTTTGTGAATAATGCAAAAATTAACTTAAAGTCTAGAGGTTTGCCTTTTGATGAAAATTTGGAAGTGGGTTGCATGATAGAAGTTCCTTCTGCAGCTTTAATTTCTTCTAAACTTGCCAATAAATTAAATTTTTTTAGTATAGGGACTAACGATTTAACCCAATATGTTTTAGCTGTTGATCGTGGTAATCAAAAAATATCAAATTTATATGACAAGTATAATCCTGCTGTGCTGAAATTAATCAAAAAGGTTCTTGATGATGGAGTTAGTTCTGGAATTGATGTGTCTGTTTGTGGTGAGCTTGGAGGAGATGATGCTGGAGCGTTGCTTCTTGTAGGCCTTGGATTTAGGTCTTTGAGCATGATTCCTAGTGCTACACTTAGAATTAAATATTTGCTTAAAAAGTACACAATAATGGAATTAGAAGAATTGGCAAATAGAGTTTTAAATAGTGATTCCGAGCAAGAAACTTTAAGTTATTTTGATAAATTTATAGGAGATTATTTATGGGGTTTTTAGATTTTTTTAAAAAAACCGCTACATTGGATTTGATTGCTCCGATTAGTGGAAAAGTTATGTCAATTGATAAGGTTCCCGATGAAGCGTTTGCTGAAAAAATAGTTGGTGATGGAATTGCAATTCTTCCAACAAGCAATGAGTTGTTAGCGCCTTGTGATGGGAAAATAGGTAAAATTTTTAAAACTAATCATGCCTTTAGCCTTGAAACTAAAGAGGGTGTTGAAATTTTTGTTCATTTTGGAATTAATACCCTTAATTTAAATGGCAAAGGTTTTACAAGAGTTGCTGAAGAGGGCATTAATGTTAAACAAGGTGAAGTTATTATTAGGCTTGATCTTGAATATTTAAAAGAGCATTCAGAATCCGTTATTACTCCGGTTGTTATTGCAAATTCTGATGAAGTTTCAAGCATAGAATATTCTTTTGGAAAGCTTGAAAATGATACTGAATATATTTTGTTATCCTCAACTGTTTTGACAGAAGAAATTAGGCATAAAATATCTCAAACAAAGCCTGTTACAGCAGGCAAAGATTTAGTGTTGCGAGTTAAAAAGTAAAAAGAGAGAGTTTTAAACTCTCTCTTTTTACTTTTAATTATAACAAGTCCTTTTCTATAAGTTCGTTTATTATATTTATGAATTTCCTTGGATTTTTGCTAGGCATTCCTGAAGTTAGCATAGCTTCCTCAAAAAGTAGAATACTTATTTTTTCTAATTTTTCAGGTTCTAGATTTTTTAAATTTTGGACTATTTTGTTATTAGGGTTTAATTCAAGTATTGGTTTAATTTCTTTTACTTCTTGTCCCATTGACAGCATGATTTTTTGCATTTGGTAAGTTGGATCATTGCTATCAATTATTATTGCTGAAGGCTCTTTTATCAGTGTTGCTGATAAATTGACTTCTTTTATGTGGTCCTTAAGGATTTCTTTTACTTTTGTAAGGGTATCTTTGAATTCTTCTTCAATTTTTTTGAAATTTTCATCTTTTAATTCGTTGCTAGTTTCATTTTTGTTTATTGCCTTTAGTTTTAATCCTTCGTATTCTGGAATTAGATTTAAGATAGCCTCATCAAGTTCATCGTCCATGATTAGGATTTCAAATCCTTTTTCTTTATAAGCAGTTACTATTGGGTTTTCTTTTAATATATTTTCTTTACCACCTGTTATATAGTAAATGCTTTTTTGGCTTTCATTCATTCTTTCTTTATACTCTTTAAAAGACACAAACCCATCTACACTTGAAGATTTAAATCTTATTAATGAGATAAGTTTTTCTCTGTTTTCAAAGTCAGAATAAACACCTTCTTTAATGCATCTCCCAAATTCTTTAGAAAACTCTGAAAATTTTTCAGAGTTTTTTTTGCTTAGCTTTTCAAGCTCGCTTAGTATTTTTTTTACAGAAGATGATTTTATTTTAGATAAAATTTTATTTTGCTGTAAAATTTCTCTACTTACATTAAGCGGTAAATCTTGGCAATCTATAATTCCTTTTATAAATCTTAGATAGTTTGGAAGTAAACTGCCTTCAGAATCTGTAATAAAGATTCTATTTATAAATAGCTTTACCCCAGGTTTAGTGTTTGGGTAATATAAATCATAAGGAGCTTTACTTGGGACATAAAATAAATTAGTATATTCTAAATTTCCTTCGGCTTTTGTATGAATATGCATCAATGGGTTTTCATAATCAAAGGTTGTATTTTTATAAAATTCATTGTATTCTTCTGCTTTAATTTCGCTTTTATTTTTTGTCCAAAGAGCAGTGGTTTCATTTAATTTTTCTTCTTTTTCTTCTATTCCCTCTTGTTTCCCGTCCTTCATTATAGGTTCGCTGTATTTAATATAAATGGGATAATTTATGTGATTTGAATATTTTTTGATAATTTCTTGAATTTTCCATTT
This sequence comes from Borreliella mayonii, assembly GCF_001945665.1. Lineage (NCBI taxonomy): Bacteria > Pseudomonadati > Spirochaetota > Spirochaetia > Spirochaetales > Borreliaceae > Borreliella > Borreliella mayonii. The sequence goes on from NZ_CP015780.1 coordinate 574,047, forward strand.
ATTGGCATACTCAAGGCCTTCTTTATTAAGATAAAGTTTTATTTCTGTGCCTGTCTCTTCTTTTTTTGCTTTTTCTATTTCATATCCTGTTTTACCGTCGCTAGACCAAATATAAGCGTAGCTTTCTAGCGCTTTTTTTGATGTAACTTCTACTTTTTCTGATACTATGAATGCACTGTAAAATCCAACTCCAAACTGGCCAATTAAACTTGCAGATTTTTTTTCATCTTGTTTTAAATTGTTAATAAATTCTTTAGTTCCTGATTTTGCAATTACTCCAAGATGATTAGTTAAATCTTGTTCATCCATTCCTATTCCATTATCTTTAATTAGGATGCTTTTATCATCAAATGATATTTCTATTTTTGGTTCTAGAGTAATGTTTTTAAATTTTTCGTTTGTCAAGCTTAAAAACTTGAGTTTATCAATGGCGTCAGACGCATTTGATACCAATTCTCTTAAAAATATTTCTTTATGGGAGTAAAGAGAGTGGATGATTAAATAAAGCAAATCATTTACTTCTGTATCAAATTGTTTTTTCATGCAATTTTTCCTTTTCAATTTAATCTTTACTTTTTTTATAATATAACATAATCTAAAAATAATAAATAAAGCAATTTGTTTAAAATAGAAAATTAGAATCAAGGAGAATGCAATGGATGTAGGAATTTATGGACTTGGTGTTATGGGCGGCAATTTAGCTCTAAATATTGCTGATAACGGTTTTAATGTTTCTGTTTACAATAGAGATAGTGAAAAAACTGAAATTTTTGTTAAACAAAATTCTCATAAAAAGATAAATGGCTTTAAAGATATTGAATCTTTTGTTAAAAGCTTGAAAACTCCAAAAAAAATTATCTTAATGGTGACAAGTTCGGCTGTAGAAAAGGTTGTTGAACAAATTTTACCCTTTATGAATAAATCAGACATAATTATTGATGGTGGAAATTCTCATTATAAGAGCACAATGAGATTGGAAAAAGAATTGTTTGCCAGGGACATTTATTTTGTAGGACTTGGAATTTCTGGAGGGGATAGAGGGGCAAGATTTGGTCCTGCTTTAATGTATGGAGGAAGTAAATCAGCTTATGAAATTCTTGAGCCTATGTTAAATAAAATTGCAGCTAAAACTAAAAACAATGATATTTGTTCAACTTATATTGGAGAGAACGGGTCTGGACACTATGTTAAAATGATACATAATGGAGTGGAATACGCTGATATGCAGCTTATCAGTGAGGTTTATTTCTTCATGAAAAAAGCTTTCAATTTAGATAATTCAAAAATTTCTGAAGTTTTTGAAAAGTGGAATGAAGGCGATCTTTCAGGTTATTTACTAGAAATAACTTCTAAGATTCTCAGGTATAAAGAAAATAATGAATATTTAGTTGATAAGATTTTAGACATTGCAAATCAAAAAGGCACTGGTGTTTGGACATCTATTGACGCTCTTGAATCTAGTATGCCTGTAAATTTAATTGTTGAATCCGTTTTTTCAAGATTTATGTCGGGGTTAAAACATGAAAGGATTATTGCCAGCGATTTGCTTAAGATGGATACTGCTTCTTTTGAGTTTGAGCTTAGTGATTGGATTTTAGATCTTTATTATGCTCTTTTGGTTTCAAAAATAGTAGCTTATGCTCAAGGTTTTATGATGCTTAAGACTGCATCTGTGAATTATGGTTGGGATTTAAATTTGGGTAAAATTTCTTTGGTTTGGAGAGAGGGTTGTATTATTCGTAGCAGCTTTTTAGATAAGATTAAATTAGCTTATGATAAAAATCCTCATCTTATTAATTTGCTTTTTGATGATTATTTTTTGGATTTATTAAAAAATAATCACAAGTCTTTAAGAAGAATAATTTCAAAGGCTAGTGAAATTGGGATTCCTTTGCCGGCATTTTATGCCAGCCTTTCGTTTTTAGATTCTTATTCCACTAATTATCTGCCTTCTAATCTAATTCAAGCACAAAGAGATTTTTTTGGTGCTCATTCTTTTGAAAGATTAGATTCAAAACGAGGTGAATTTTTTCATAGCGATTGGCAATGAATTTAATGAATTAGTATTAAAAGATATAGTACTTAGCAAATATTCCCCCAGCAAAGTTTGATTTTATGCCCGAGTAGGTTCTGTGTTGAGCAAGAGATCTTGTGTTTGAGATAAATTCTATTGAAGCTGCTATTTTTATGCCTATTTCTAAATTTTCTGTAATGTCATAAAAAATAACCAGTGGAATTCTTGTTCCAAATCCCAATTCTACATTTATTAATTTAGATGTTTGAGACGATATGCTTATATTTCCTCCTATTCCAATTCCTAAATTTAAGTTTTTTATCAAAGATATTGTAAAAATGAAATCAAGTGCTGCTATTGCCAATAAATTAAAATCATAAAATTTTGATTCAAGTTTAGGGCCTGATAAATTTATTCCATTACTACCACCATAGCCTATTTCAAAATCAATGAAAGGAAATGACATTATTAAGTTAATAATTGGATTTCCAATACTTGCTCCAAAGCCAATTCCTCTGTTTAAATATGAATCTTTTGCAAAACTATTTGTGGATATGTTTGCAATTATGATAAATAATGTAAAGATTTTTTTCACCGCTGTCTCCCAAATTTTGTCTTATTATTATATTTATTTTTGAATTTTAAAACAATCAAAATAAGACTTTGACTTAAATCTTGCTTATGCTTAATTTAAGTTTTTGGGAGCGGTTTAATTTTTCAACAATTTTTATTTTTTTAAAATTTTTTTAAAAAAAGAATTTTGTTATCAAGTAAACCAGAATCTTAGTCCCAATCCTGCGAATACTTCCCATCTAAATCCAATCCCATTATTCCAAATGTTCATTCCAAGTCCTGGTGCTATTCGTAAAAATATGTCGAATTTTTTCCTGAATACTGCAATATTTAAAGCCAATGGCAATCTTGCTCCAATGCTCATTGGTCCAGATCCCGATTTACTGCCTCCAAATCTTGAAAACCATATTGTTCCATATCCCCCTGCTCCAACTGAAAAATCCAAAATACTAGCAGCTCCTGGGAATGTATGTATGTAGAAAATATAGTCCAATGCTATAAACAGTGTTTTCCAATCTGAAAATAAATTATTTACTCCGCTGTAAAGACCAATGTCAAGATCAAAGTTTCCTATATTAATCTGTAGAGCAATTGGTAATGGAAGTATAATTCCTGCTCCAAATTTACCCCTTGCAAATTCTTTTGAATTAGAAAATCCTGAGATTGGGGCTAATAAAATAATAATTGACATAATAATTATTTTTGTTCTCATTGTTTTATTATCTCCTAAGTATAACATTCTAGCCTTTAAATCAATTTTAGTTCAATAATTTTTTTTTATCTAAAAAGTTAAAACTATATCTTAAGAGAGCCTTTTATTCCGATAGAAAAATTACCTTTTATTGGAAATATTAAATTTCCGTTGGGTAGTTGGCCAATAAAAATCGATGGTGTTGTTTTTATTATAATTTCAATAATGTCATAATAAGCTTCATATATTATTCCCAAGGGAAAGCCTATTCCGATTTTATAGGTAATCTCAGAAGAAACAGTTGTTAAATTTGGGTTTGTAATTTTGCCTATTTCAAAAAATATGCCAGACCCCAGGAAAAAGATAAAATTTGAATCTTTAATTCTTAAATTTAAGAACATATAGTCACAATATATTTTAAATAGCAATTCTATTGGTGATTTTGGAAAAAATTCTGAGACACTCAATATTGTTACTCCTATCCCAATATCAAAGTTATTAATGCTGAATTCTATTGCAGTAGGATAAGGTAGAATAAAACCAAATTTTATTTTAGTTTTTGTTTTTAAGCTTTCTATTTTTGGGCTAGTTATATTGTTTTTAGATTTTTCGTTTGTGAAAATATTCTCAACATTAAAAAATAATGTAATTATTATTAATAATTTGATTAATTTGTTTTTATTTTGCATTGTTAACTATTTTTATGTGAAATTTAATTCAATAAACTACAACTTTCTACCTTAAATTATAAGATAGAATTCTGCTAAAATTATATTTTTTATTGTTTATCGGAAATTAAATTTTATTAATTTCTAATTTGTATTTATGAATATATGAGGTAATATTAATCTTGATATTAGCATTCTATTTGCGATTTAAATTACATTTAAAGGGGCGTTTATGGGCACAGATTCAGATGTGCAAGATTCTTTAAGTCAGTATCTTTTATTTAGTTTGGACGAACTTTATGCTATTGAGATTAAATATGTTGTTGAGGTTTTAGAATATACTAAGATATCAAAAATCCCAAGAACTCCCAATTACATGGCAGGAATAATAAATAATAGGGGTAAAATTGTTCCAATAATTGATATTCGAAAACAATTTGGAATGAGCGATCGTGTTGTTGATGAGGATGAAAAAAAGAGAAATAAGGGAGTTAACATTTCAAATATTATTATATTAAATTTAGTTTACGAGGGAGATGAATTTAATCTTGGAATTTTAGTAGATTATGTCAATGAAGTTCTTGAATTAGATCCATTTAGTATTGATGATGCGCCTAAGATTGGATCAGGGTTTAATTCAAAATTCATTTCAGGAATTGGCAAGAGTAATGATAAGTTTATTATTATTTTAAATGTAGAAAATTTATTTGACGTTAAAGAGCTTTCTAAATTTAGAAATACAACAATATATGATCCCGAATATCAGCAGCAATAGGAGTTTTTAGTCATGATTTATAGGCCGGAAGGAGAGCTTGTAATAAATAGTATTTTCAAGGTAAAAGAAGATTTGTTGCATATTTTTAAAAAAATGAAAGAAGGGGATACTCTTACCATTGACCTTTCAAATGTTGAAAAAATAGATATTACTTTTATACAAATTTTGTATGCATCTAATAAATACGCTAAGAATAGAAATTTGTTTGTAAAAATTGAGTATCCATCCGATGAGGTTTTAAGTTCATTAATATATGGCGGGTTTTTAGTAGATATTGAAGATGTTGATAGCTTTGATTTGGGACTTAGTTTAGTTGGATTTTAGATTTAAGGAAAGCTTATGGATAGTAGTGATGTGATTGATAAATTTAAGAGTTCCTTTAAGGAAGAATCAATAGAAAATATTTCAGATATTGAGCAAGCACTTCTTAATCTTGAGGTAAGCTCAGATCAAGATATTATTAATTCTATTTTTAGAAATTTACATACCATAAAGGGAAGTTCTGGTATGTTTGGCTTTAATTTTACAGCATCGCTTGTCCACGAAATAGAAACAGTTCTTGATGTTATAAAAAATGGTAAGACTACTTTTAATCAGGCCGCTATTGATGCTACCTTGATGTCTGTTGATTTTATTAGAGAGCTTATTGAAGGTGATGAAGCAATTTCTGAGATCGACTTTGATAAGCGTAAACAGTTTTTGGTAAATGAAATTAAAAAGGTTCTTGAGATTTCTAATGAGGTTAAGGATGCTTTTCAAGAAGCTTTAGAAAATGATTCTTCAAAGTCTGATAACAGCTCGGTTTTGGAAGAGTCTGTTAAAATAAATTTAGACAATAAATTTGATGATGAGGCTTTAAAGTCTGAATTTAAAAGTTACAAAATTCTTTTTTTTCCAGCTAGGGGTATTTTGTTTCATGGGCACAAGCCTATAAATTTATTGAGTAAGTTGATTAATTTGGGTATTGGCTATGTTAAAGCCAAAGTAAACAACATTCCTGATTTAGAGCTTATTTCTCCTGATAATGTTTATGTTGATTGGGAGATAAGGCTAGATACAGAAGAGAATAGAGAGAGTATTGAAGATATTTTTACATTTTTAGATTCTCAATCAAAAATTGATATTCAAGAATTGGATAAATCTTTAGAGCCAGATGAATGCAATAATGTAGAGCTTAAAAATTTTAATTTATTGCGATTAGACAGAAGCAGCACAGATCCTGATAATTCTTCGTTTAAAAAATCGGAATTTATTGGGAAATCCTTTTTCAATGGAGATAAAAACAGATCTAATGTTCAAGATGATACTGCTAGAAGCAAGGTTAATATTGCTAGTATTAAGGTAGATTCTAAAAAGCTTGATCATTTGGTAAATCTTGTTGGAGAGCTTGTTACAATACAATCAAAACTTTCAAAAGAAGCTGAAAATAGGAATAGCAATATTTTAAATTCAATATCAGCAGAATTTTCTTTGCTTATTAATGAGCTTAGAGATTATACAACGGGGCTTAGAACAGTTCCTATTGAGATTTTGTTTGTAAAATTTCAAAGGATAGTAAAAGATCTGTCTAATAGCCTTGGTAAGTCAATTATTTATCATGCTTATGGAGGCGACACTGTTCTTGACAAGAGTATTATTGAAAAGCTAAATGAGCCTTTAGTTCATTTAATTCGCAACTCAATAGATCATGGAATTGAATCGTCTCAAGAGAGAGAAAGTTTAGGGAAAGATCCCAAAGGTATTATTAAGCTTTCAGCCTGTCAATCTGGAGATTCTGTTATTGTTATTATTGAAGATGATGGAAGAGGTCTTGATAAGAATAAAATAATTAAAAAAGCCATAGAGCGCAATATAATTTCTGACTCAGTTGCCAAAACTTTATCAGATATTGATGTTTATAATTTGATTTTTGAGCCTGGATTTTCAACTGCAAGCTCTGTTACTGATATATCAGGCCGTGGAGTTGGCATGGATGTTGTTAAAAAACAGGTTGAATCCTTAAGGGGAAATGTTGTGCTTGAAAGTGAATTTGGCAAATATACTAGAACTAAGTTAATTTTTCCATTGACTTTGGCTATTATTGAAGGTTGGCTTGTCAGAGTAAAAGATGAGCACTTTATTATTCCTCTTTCTAATGTTGAGTCTTGTTTGGAATCTAATAAGTTAATTTCTCAAATAGATGGAGTTGAAACTAAAAACAATGTAATGAATTATAGGGGCAGCATGATTAGTTATATTAGGCTTAGAGAGTTTTTTCAGGTTTCTAGTGAGAAGAGTTTAAATGAGCAAGTTGTTGTTGTAAGTACAAATAGCGGGAAAATGGGCATTGTGGTTGATGAGGTTTTGGGACAACATCAAACCGTTATAAAAGCTTTAGGTAAAATTTATTCTCGAGTAGAAGGGGTTTCTGGAGCTACTATACTTGGTGATGGAAGTTTGGCTTTAGTTGTTGATATAGATGCAATAACTAAACTTATAAAATAAAAAAATGAAAATAAGGATTTTTGGATTTAAAGGTTAAAAAATATTAAAATATAACAATGAAGATATTAGTAATTGATATTCAAGGTCTTATAAAGCAGATTTTTGTTAGGGCTTTTTCTAAAGATAATGATGTTGAGATATTAAATGCTGGTTTCAATTCTTTAAATCTTATTAATGTATTTTTACAAAAGTTTCCAGATTTAGTTATTATTGACGAGAATACAGCAAGATCTAATTTTGGGAATTCTTTAAATAATGTTCTTAATAACATATCTCTTCCGGTTGTATTTATTGCGCAAAATGAAATGTTTCCAAATTTTGGATGTCTTGAGCAAAGCAAGGAAAAGGTTAGATTAATAATAAATAAGCTTAATTTTAAGCTTACAGTTGATTTATTTCGCAGTAATTATTTAGCTTTAATAAAGCTAGAGCTGAAAAATCTAGGCAAAAATAAATTAATATCTTCTTTTGAAGTTAAAAGGATTCATGCACCCGATTTTTCTAGTAATTCTAAAGTAGAGTTAAGAAAAAATAGTTTAAATGATTCAAGTATAAGGAAAAGTTATAGAGTTTCTGATGTTATTAATTTTGCTCCCAAAAATGATCCAGATGTTATTATTAAATATCAAGGCCTTATCAATAAGCACAAAACTGGCAAAATTATTGTTGTAGGCTCTTCAACAGGCGGTACAGAGGCGCTGAGAATTTTTTTAAGGTCTTTTAAAAAAGATTCTCCCCCAATTATTATTGTTCAGCATATGCCGGGAGGATTTACAAGATCTTTTGCAAAAAACTTAAACAATGAGTTTAATATTGATATTAAAGAAGCTGAAGATGGAGACATTCTTCGTCCAGGTCTTGTAATAATTGCCAATGGAAGTTATCATTTGATTGTAAAATATAGTAGTGGAAATTATTTTGTAAGCTTATTAGATGGGCCTCTTGTTAGTAGGCATAAGCCTTCTGTGAATGTGCTTTTTAGGTCTGCGGCAATGTATGCAGGCTCTAATGCTATTGGAGTTATCCTTACAGGTATGGGAGATGATGGTGCTATTTGTATGCTTGAGATGAAAAAAAATGGTGCTTATACTATTGCCCAAGATCAAGAAACTTCTGTTGTTTTTGGTATGCCAATGGAAGCTATAAAAATAGGAGCTGTAGACAAAATCCTTCCTTTAAGCGAAATAGCTGATCATGTTCTGAGGAGATCTTAGCAATGGATAATGACAATAATGGGGTTTTTGATGTCAATGATTGTTTAGCAACATTATTTCATAAACTTGAAGCTTTTGATGAGAGCGCAAGGCATATTTATTCAAATTTAAGCAAATCAATTCCTAAATTAATAGAAAAAATTTCTAAAGATTCTAAGGATTTATCTTTTAGCATTGACTTGATTTCTAATCTTGATCTTGATAATGATGCTTCTTTGAATAATTTTATAGCTAAAATTATAGGGGCATTAGATGATTTTGTTGCTTACTTTAATTCTTCAACAACTTCTCTTGAATCTCAATTTAGCATAATACGAAGTAAGGTTAAAGACATAGAAATACTTGAAGATGTGATTGAAAGAATGAAAAAAAGTTCTCTTGATATGGAAATAATGTCTATTAATACGTTAACAGTTGCTATGAGAGCGGGTAAGGCTGGTGGAGCCTTTTCTTATATTACTAGTGAAATTAAGGTTTTAACCCAATCTATGATCAAGCAGGCAGATCAACTTACCAGCAAGGGGCGTGAAGTTAAAATTGGTTTAGATAGAGCTAAAAATCAAGTATATGAAAGCAATACGGCTGAAAATAAAATTCTTGAAGAATTTAGAGATAATTTAATGAAAAAAATAGATGCCTTTTCAGATGGAATAGGAGGCGTTATTGCTCTTTACGATGATATTTTAAAAGTTTTGTCAGAATTTAAGTTTAAACTTGTAAATTCTATTTCTTATCTTCAGTTCCAAGACAGGCTAACTCAATCTTTGCAACATTTAAATATTATGTATTCTAATATTGATGTTTTTAAATTTAGAGATATAAGCGAGATCCAAAAATTGAAAATTTTATCAGTTTTTACTGATACATCAAAAGTTATAGTAAAAGATGTTCTTGAAAAGCTTGAAAAAAATTATACTGTTTTTGAGAAATTTATTGACGCTTCTCTTAGTTCTATTCAAACTATTAATGATTTAAGATCTGATAATTCTTTATGCATAGATATTCCTAAAATAATAGAACAATTTTCTAGCATTTTGTCTGATCTGCTTAGAAGAATTGATGATGTTGAGAAGAATAATTCTAATTTTTTGAATTTATATTATGAACAGGTTAAGCTTATAAAATCATTAGAATTAATGTTTTCAAATATTTCAGCTATTTCTGCTAGGTTCCAAAATATTAATATAGCCTCAAAGATAGAAGTTGTTAAAAGATCAGAACTTAAAGCCATGGAGGGCAATATTTCAGAAATGTCTAAGATTATCAAAGAAATTGATTCTAATATTACCAAGGGAATAGAATTTTTAGATCAAATAATCTTTTTTCTTGAAAAAGTTGTTAAGGATTATGACAATAGATTTTATCTTGAAAAGAATTATTTTAATAAATTTAAAAAATTATTTATGGAAATTAAAAATGATATTCTTGATATTAAGAATATAGCTATTGATAATGTTTTGTCTTATGAAGTTTTTTCAATTGAATTTATGGAAATATTTGAAGAAATGAAATTAGAAGTCTACAATGTTAGAAATTTAAAAAATTCTCTTTTGGATATAGACAACTTTTTAAGCAATATGGAAAGCAAAATAAATTTCAATCTTAATCTAGAATTATCTAAAGTTGGAATTCAATCTATTGAGATTGAAGATAAAGAATTTGTTAATAGAATTGCTAATCGATTTACTTTATTTGTTCATAAAAAACACTTATTATCTTTGGTAGAAGAAGCTAAGGATGTTCATTCCTTTGATGAGGGTAGTGTAATTTTGTTTTAATTTTTATATACTTTTTGGGAGGGTTTTAGGAGAAAATTAGATGAAAAAAAGAATTTTGGTTATTGATGACAATAGAGCAATAAGGCAAAGCGTTGCTTATATTTTAGAGCAAAACGGTTTTGGAGTCTCAGAAGCAAAGGATGGTTTAGAAGGAGTTTTGAAGTTTAAAGAAGCAGTTGGGCAAGGAGATAAAGATTTTGATCTTGTTATTACAGATATTAACATGCCCAATTTAGACGGCATTGGTGTTATCAAGCAGATAAGAGAATTTGGCAGCTTTGTTCCTATACTTGTTCTTACCACTGAATCTGAACAATCTAAGGTTGATGAAGGTCGTAAAGCGGGTGCTACTGGTTGGCTTGTTAAGCCTTTTAATCCTGAAGCTTTAATGAAAACAATCTCAAAGATATTTTAATTTTATATTTGCAATTAATTTTTAGACTTTAAAGTTTTATTATATAAATTAAAATGATTTTCAATATGTTATCTTTTAGAATAAAGATAACATATTGAAATAATGTTAAATTTTCTTAGCCATAATGGTGTTTAAATTTTTATTAGCAATGCTTAATAATTTTAAAGTTTTTAAAAAAGTAATTAAAATACCGGTAGTCGGAGTCGAACCGACACGAAGTTGCCTTCACCAGATTTTGAGTCTGACGTGTCTACCAATTCCACCATACCGGCATTAACTTTTATTTTACTATAATAGTACCAAAAAAATCATTATTTTTGTTAAAAACTTTTTCTAAGTTTTTAATATCATTTCCATTTACTATGTAAAGGGTAAGCCCAAGTTTTGAAGAGAGTTTTGTTGCTATTGGGTCAAAAGGTAAATTTAAGCCCGGATTCCACTTTTGACCTACAATGTTTTGTAATTGTTCCCAATTTAATTTTTTAAAAGCTGTTGCGTTTTTAAATTTTTTTGGATCTTTATCATAAACCTGATTTACGTTTGTTATGTTTATAATATCTTTTTTATTAAATTTTTCTGCGAATTTTACAGCAATGTAATCTGTTGAAAATCCCGATTTCCATCCAGAAGCAATTAGTATTTTTCCTTTAAAAGAAAAATTTTTTAAGGGATTTGTCACAATTTTGTCTTTACAAAGAGGGTTCATTACTTTACACAGAAATTCTGCGTTTAACTTTGTTGACATTATTCCAATTTCATCAAGCTCACGAGCCTTAAAATCAGGGTTGATTTTTTTATAGGCGTCTTGGTATTCTCTTGCAACTCTTCCTCCACCAACTATTAAAATGATTTTTCTTTTTTCATTTTCTAGTAACCATTTAAAAACAAAGTTTTTAAAGTTTTTAATGAATTCTATGTTGATTTGATTTGAATTTATTACTCCTCCTCCAAGACTTATTATTTCAAGCATTCAAGCTCCTTATTTAGGCTAATGTTTTTTAAATTTTTTACTTTTAATAATATAGCAATTTCTGCTAAACTTTTCATTAAAAATGAGTTTGAAAAAATACAAACTTGTTAATTATATATTACAATTTAATTGTTATGCAAAAAATTAAAAGAATTTATTGTTAAGTGTTTTAGCTTTGATTTTGCTTAGCAGTTTTTATTTTGGAGGATATTGTGCATAAGTATAAAGTTTCTGTTATTATTTGTTTTTTTAATTCGGCTGAAACTCTTGATGCAATGATAAAGGATGCTGTTAATCAAACATTAAAAGATAAGGAAATTATATTAATTAATGATGGTTCTTACGATGGTAGTTTAGAAATAGCAGAAAAATATGCCAATAAGTACAGCTTTATTAAGATTTTTAGTCAAAAAAATATGGGACTTCCTGCTTCTAGAGAAAAGGGACTTTCTGAGGCTCAAGGGGAGTATGTTATTTATTGGGATAGTGATGATTCTGTAGAGAGCACTATGCTTGAAGTTCTATATAATAGGGCAAAAGCAGATAATTCTGATGTTGTTTGTTCTCAATTTTATGTTTATTTTCTTGCAATAAATGTAAAAAGAAAATCTCTACTTCCTTTTCCCAATTATCCATTAACAGGTAAGGAGGCGTTTAAAAATTTGCTTTTTACTGTTTATGCAACTTTTGGAAGGAAAAATTTTGTTGTTGGGACGCTATGGGATAAATTGATTAGACGAGAATTAATCTTAAAGAATAATATTCGTCAGCAAAATGTAGTATTTGAAGATATAGTTTTTGTTATGCAAATTTTTTTAAAAGCCGCTAAGGTTTCTTTTGTAAATAATTATTTTTATACTAATTTCCAAAGAATAGGAAGTATGAGTTCTTCTATTAGCGTTTTACATAAATCTAAATTATCTCTTAATATAATGGAAACTTTATTAAAAAAAGAAGGCATTTTTAACGAGTGTCAACATTTGTATAAAAAATTTTTCTTGCAATTTTATTATTTTATTTCTTTTAAGCAAATTTATATTATTAGTTGGAATATTCCCGACAAGCTTGTTTATAGTGCTTATAAAGAAAAGCTTATTTCTGTTCTTGATGAGATTAAAGGATTATCTGAATTTCAAGATTGTTATGAATATGCAAAAAGTTTTGGATTTAATGAAATTCAAATTTTGCCTAGAATTATGCTAAAAATTTGGAATTTTAGCTCAAGGCTTTATGTAAATTTTTCTATATTTATTTATAAGTTTTTTATAAAAAATTGAATTTATATTTTTGAGGTAATTATTTTTTTATATTTTGACCTTTAACATATTAAGGAGTGTTTATGGCTATTGAGGCTGTTAATGTAGAATTTTCCTATAGAAGAAAAGAAGTCTACTCAGATTTAAATTTAAACATTAAGATCCCTCAAGTCTATTTGCTTCTTGGCAAAAATGGAGTTGGAAAAACAACCTTGCTTAAACTTATAAGTGGGCTTTTAGAGCCCATAAAAGGGAAGGTTTTATTTAACTCTTTAGCAGCTTTTCCAAGAGATCCCTTGAATTTAGTTAATTTATTTTTTATTCCTGAAGAATTTTCACTTCCTAAATTGTCTTTAGCTGAATATAGCAAAGCTTTGTCTATATTTTATCCAAATTTTAATAAGGCAGATTTTAAAAAATATTTATCAGATTTTGATCTTGATATTTCTCTTGATCTATCTTCAGCTTCTTTTGGGCAGAAGAAAAAGAGTATTATTGCATTCTCTCTAGCTACAAATGTTTCTTGCTTGTTATTTGACGAGCCAACAAATAGTCTTGATATTGTTTCAAAAAATGTTTTTAGAAATATGCTTTCCAATTTAAAGGACAGAATCATTTTTATTACAGGTCACAATGTAAGGGATTTGGCAGGAGCTGTAGATTATTTAATTATTGTTGGGGAAAAGTTAATTCTTTTTTCCAATTCAATATCTTATATTAATAAAAATTATAAGATTAAAATTATCAGCGAATTGAATGGGAATGAATTATATTATGAAAAAAATAAGGATGGATTTAAGGCGCTTTATTTTGAGAGTAGTAATGGAGCTGAAGTTGTTGATATTGAATTTTTCTTTTTATATGTTACTAAAAATAAAAAGGAGAGGTAATAAAAGATGCTTAGCTTAAAAAAGATGTTTAGTTTAAAAAGATTTTTGAATTTATTTTATTTTGATTTTATTTATAATAAAAAATTCTATACTTTGTTAATAATTCAAATTTTAGGAATGATATTTATATCTTATTTGCTTGTTCGATTTTATTTCAATTTTTCAGCAACTGATTTTTTAAAATTTTTTGCTCCTAAAATTTTTATTTTAACCTTGATTATATCGATTTTTACTATGTGTGATTATTACAAAGTAATTCACGATCCGTTTAGAAATATTATTTATTTATCTTTGCCTGTTTCAACTTTTGAGCATTATTTTTTCAATTTAATTAAATATTTATTTGCATTGCCTTTGATTTTAATATTTTTTTATTATTTAGGGGTTAATATTTTTTTATTTCTAGATAGTGCATTCTTTTTAAGAGGCGAGAGTACTGCATTCTTAGAATTAAGATATTTTTCTGATTTTTTCTTTTTTCGTTATTTTAATTTTTTATCTATTTTCCCAATCTTTATGTTTTTTAGAATAGCTTTTAAAACGCATCCTTTTGTTAAATTTTTTATATTCTTTTTAGGGACCATTGTGTTATTGTTTTTTTTCACGTCTTTTCTTTATTGGGGTTTTAAATATGTGCCATGTTCTTCAGATTTAATTTTTTCTTTTGATAGATTTTTAGGCGGCCTTTTTTTTAAAATAGTTTATGGTTTGGGATTTTTTTTATATTTAGCTTCATATTTTAAGATAGTAGAGTTTGGAAGTATTAGAAAAAAAAGCAATTTGTTTGCTATTCTTGGATTTTTAGTTTTTTTGGCAATGTTTAATTATTACTATTTAACCAAGGGTTCATTATATTGTTTTGTTAATTATGATTAAAATAGTTTAAAAAATTTAAAACAAGGGCTTAGAAATAACTTTGTAGTTAAGTATTAATAATTTTTATTTTAGTTTAATGTTTTTGCTTTTTTAAAGCAAGTAAGTATTTTTTATTATGATTTCTTCTTAAGTGTAAGCTTAATTGGATTAAAATTTAAAGGTTTAATTTTGGGGTATACATGAAAAAAAACTTAAAAATTTTAGTAATAACAGGAGGCGTGATCTCTGGAATTGGCAAAGGAGTTACATCGGCAAGTATTGCAAGGTTATTTAGATATGATTTTAGGGTTACTCCAATTAAATGTGATGGGTATTTAAATACTGATCCTGGGACTATTAATCCTGTTGAGCACGGAGAAGTTTTTGTGCTTGATGATGGAGGAGAAGTTGATATGGACTTTGGTCATTATGAGAGGTTTTTAAATCTTAATGCAAAGTCTAGTTGGAACATTACAATGGGAAAAATATACAAAAAGATACTTGAAAATGAGCGAAAAGGCAAATATTTAGGAAGAACAGTTCAGCTTATTCCCCATGTTACTGATGAGATCAAGTCTACAATTTTTCAGATTGCAAGTTCTGAGAATAGCGATATGTTAATAATTGAAATTGGTGGAACCATAGGAGATATGGAAAATATTTTATTTATTGAGACAGTAAGACAAATAAGACAGGAGATTGGAAGTGGTAATATTGCTTTTATTCATTTAACCTATGTACCAAGCCCAGCTGGAATTAATGAGCAAAAGTCTAAGCCTACTCAACAGAGTGTTAAAACTTTAAATAAAGCAGGTATTTTTCCCGATTTAATTATTGCTAGAAGCTCTCAAGTATTGACAGATCAAATCAGAAAAAAAGTGGCAATGTTTTGCAATGTTGAGAGCACTTCTATTATTAATAATGTTGATGTTTCTACTATTTATGAAATTCCTATATCTTTTTACAAACAAGGTGTACATGAGATTTTAAGTTCTAAGTTGAATATTAAGGTTGATCCAAAAATAGAAGAGCTTTCAAAGCTTGTAGAAGTTATAAAATCTAATTTTTTTGCGCCTAAAAAAATTATTAATATTGCTATTTGTGGTAAATATGCTGAGCTTGATGATTCTTATGCATCAATTAGAGAGTCTTTGGTTCATGTTGCAGCCAATTTAGACTTGCTTATTAAAAGCACTTTAATTGATTCTAATGATTTAAATGAGAACTGTTTAAAAGAGTTTGATGGCATTATTGTTCCTGGCGGCTTTGGGGGAAAAGGATATAAGGGTAAAATTATGGCTATTAAATATGCGCGTGAGAATAATATTCCCTTTCTTGGAATTTGTCTTGGCTTGCAGCTTGCTATAATAGAATTTGCTCGTAATGTTTGTGGAATACTTGATGCTGATACGGAGGAAAATTTAGTAAAAGACAATCCTTTAAAAAATCCTGTTATTCATTTACTTCCTGAGCAAAAGGGAGTTAAAGATAAGGGCGCTACAATGAGGCTTGGGGGATATCCTGTGATTCTTAAAAAGAATACAATAGCTTTTGAGCTTTATGGCCAAGATCGGATAATTGAAAGATTTAGACATAGGTATGAAGTCAATAATGATTATATAGAGTTATTTGAAAAAAATGGACTTATAGTATCTGGATTTTCAAGTGATTTTAAAATAGCAAAATTAATAGAAATTCCTAAAAATAAATTTTTTGTAGCTTGCCAGTTTCATCCAGAACTTATTACAAGAATAGAAAATCCAGCTAAGCTTTTTTTAGGGTTAATTAAAGCTTGCATTTGAGTGTCTATTTGTTTACTAGTGGGTAGGCAGGTTTTTAAAATCAATGTTTGTAGTGTTCTCAAATTGCAGTATTTTATAGCTTAAAAATAATTTAGAGAATATGGTTAATAATATTATTATTAAAAAGTCAAAAAAAGCATTAGCCATTGTTAAATTAAATGGTCTTTTTTCATAGATTATATCGTTTATTACTTTGGGAAAGTTAAATGCAAGCCAGGTTATGCTAGATATTATTATTGCGGATAATATATTGTAATTTAAGTCTGTTAAGCTTCCAAGAGAGTTGTTAGTAAGAGTTATTAAATTGTTGAATAAATTGATAAGAGCGTTTATTAAAAAACTTTGTAATAAATGATTTAAAGCTAAAACAAAGATAACAATTATTTTGTATTGTTTTTTTTGAGTATTTAATGTGTTGGTACTGGCAACTATTTTTTTTAATAATATTTTTCGGTATATTATTTCTAATAATGTTTTAAATAAAGTCATGCTAACTATTAATATTGGATTAATATTTGAGAACATAAATTTGATTAACATAATTTTCCCTTTCATTTTAGGCAATGATTTAATTATAATTAGTATATAATAAAATATTTTGATTTCTTTAATAATATTCGGATTTCATTATATTTATATAATAGCTTTAATTTTTGGCAATTTTTATTGGGAGTATTGAATGAAAGAAGAAGACATTAGAAAAACAATTTTAATGAAAAGGCTAGTTAAATATTTTTTTGATGAGCTTAAGTATAGAATGAAGATTCCTTGTCTTAGAATAAGCAATAAAGAGATGAGCACCAAGTACATACTTCTCAATCTTTTCAGGAAAATTGCAAATCTTCCTTTTAATAAGCAATATGAGATAGAAGAGCAGTTTGCTCTTGAAGTTGGTGAGAGAGTTGTGCTTACAGATGCTGTTTTGATTAAAAGAATTGATCATGAAAGATGTGTTATTGTTGGGATTGTTGAAGCAAAAACGGACCAAGTTGATCTTGAGTATGAATTTAATAGATTTTTTCTTAAAGACAAAAAAATCAACGTTCTTTTTTGGCAACCCAAAAAAGTTATTCTCAAGCAAGATGATAAATTATTTGCAACAGAATCAGACGATATTTTTAATTTTGACAATGATTTTAACTTGCCAAAAGTTAAGGCTAAATTAGAAGAGTTTATAGATATTTTTTTAAGTTTTTTTTCTTACAGAGATGCTCTTTTTGAGTATAATGAGGTTAGTGGACGTTATTCTTGGGTAAAAAGAAAGTAAATTTAATTTAAAACTAGTTTTGAATTTTATTAAATGGGGAGAATGATTTGTATCTTTAGATGGTTTTATGGTTTAAGATGAAGGCTTAAATTTATTTCAAAGTGGTTAATTTTTACCATTTAAATGTAAAAATATTTTTTGTTTAGCAATGTATTTGATTTGATATTAAAGTTGAAATAATGTATCAAATTAAGTACTTTGGGGCTCTATTCAAAAAAAAGTTTTTATGGTAGAATCCCTTTATGAAAAAATTTTCGTTTTTTAAAAAAAATAAAAAAGTTTTTGATTCAAATCTTTTAAATGTTGTTAGTGATGACAAAAAAGATTTAAGTACTTATGAATATAAAGCTCCTGTTAAGGAAATGCTAAAGGGATTTTACCATACCAAAGCTTCCATTTCTGCTTTAAAAGTAGGATTTGAGTCATTACAAAGAATTTTGTTTTCTGGAATAGAAGATTTTGATCAAATATTTTCCACTCTTGTTGAGATGACAAATAATGCTCGTGATCAAATAGGCGTTATTTTTAGTGATCTTGGTAAAAATAATAAGGAAAAACTAAATCAAATATCTTCTGTTATTGTTGGAATTCAGGGAAGCTTAGAAACAATAAGTAATTTTCTGGGTGCTACCAATATGATTTCTCTTAATGCAAAGCTTGAGGCTGCAAGAGCTAAAGAATATGGTAAAGGATTTTCTGTTGTTGCAGATGAGATTAAGCGACTTTCTGATCAGGCAAAGGGTGTTATGAATATGATTTCTGTAAAGGAAATTGAGGAGGTTTCTAAAGATTTAATTTCTCATAACCTTAAGGATTTGCAGATTGATATTGATAAGTTCTTTGTCGAGATTCTTGAGCAGCTTAATTATCTTGAGAGCATATTTAAACGCTTTTCAAGAAGTCAAGAGGAATTTTCTTCTTTGGTTGAAAATCTTGAGAGCATAGATGCTAATATGGCTTATTATTCAAGGAGCTGTGATTCTTTGATTAGCTCTGATACTTTTATGCTGTCTAATGATGAATTTTTAAAAGAGCTAGAATTTATTCTCTCGGAGCAACTTTCTTGGATTAATAATTTGAGATTGCTAGTTGAAGGACAAAGGGCAATATTTATTCAGACAGATGCTTCCAAGCATGGGTTTGGATTATTTTATAAAGGATTATCTCCCAAGAATGATGCTATTAGGCAGTTATGGGAAGAAGTTTACATTCCTTATTTAAATATTAATAAGTTTGCAGCTGAAATTTTGATTATATTTAGGTTGGAGAATCGCAATGATAGTGCTTTAAGGCAAGCTAAAGATTTTTTGTCTCAAGCTGAGAGTTTGTCCGAAGAAATTGTCAGAAAACTTGAGCACATTAAAAAGATGGTAATTGAATTGGATAATCAAGGAATTAGTATTTTTTCTTGATTATTTTGATAAGATTTGTTGCAATGATTTAAATTAGAGATTTAAAATTATTATGGCTTTTTAAATTTTTATTTATTTGACTAGGGTTTGTTAAAAATCAAGTTTTATTTTGATAAAATAATTTTAGGTATGAGTTTTAGAGCTAGATTTATTCATCTTCATGTTCATTCAGATTATTCTCTTTTGGATGGAGCTGCAAAAATATCAGATATTATATCAAAAGCAAAAAAATGCAATATGTCACATATTGCATTAACAGATCATGGCAATCTTTTTGGAGCTATTAAATTTTATAAAGAAGCTAAAAAAGCAGGAATTAAGCCAATAATCGGTATTGAAGCTTATATGGCAAAAACTTCTAAGTTTTTAAAAAAACAGGACGATCTTGGAAAAATGTCTTACCATTTAATTTTGCTTGCCAAGAATGAGCTGGGTTATAAAAATTTATTAAAGTTGACAAGTATTTCTTATCTCGAGGGGTTTTATTATCGTCCAAGGATAGATAAAGAGGATCTTGAAAAATATTCAGAAGGCTTGATTTGTACTTCAGCTTGCATTGGGGGGCTAATTCCAAGACTTATTTTAGCCAATAGATTTGAAGATGCTAAGAATGAAATTCTTTGGTTTAAAAAGGTTTTTGGTAATGACTTTTATCTTGAGCTTCAAAGGCATGGCATTAAAGATCAAGACATTGTAAATGAAAGGCTTGTTGAATATTCTAGGGAACTTGGAGTTCCTTTAACAGTAGCTAATGATTCTCATTATGTTAACAGAGAAGATGCAGCTGCTCAAGACATTATTGTTTGCATTGGTACTGGTGCTAAGAAAAGCGATGAGAATAGATTAAAAATGGAAACCAATGAATTTTATATTAAATCTCAAGAAGAAATGTGTGAACTTTTTAATGATTTGCCTGAAGCTTTAGAAAATACTGTAAGGATTGCAGAAAAATGCGATGATTTTAAAATAACTTTTCCAGGTCCTATTTTACCTGATTATCAGATTCCTGTTGAATTTAATACTCTTGGTGAATATTTGGAATATCTCACTCTTGAAGGGTTGAAATTTAGATATAAAACTTTGACAAGCAAAATAAAAGATAGAGCTTTTTATGAATTGAGCGTAATAATTGGAATGGGTTTTGAAGGTTATTTTTTAATTGTTTGGGATTTTATTAAATTTGCTCACGATCACGATATCCCTGTTGGAGCTGGGCGTGGTTCTGGTGCTGGTTCAATTGTAGCTTATGCTCTTAGGATTACTGATATTGATCCTCTAAAATATAATTTACTTTTTGAGAGATTTTTAAATCCTGAGCGTATTTCTATGCCCGATTTTGATATTGATTTTTGTTTTGAAGGCAGAGATGAGATTATAAAATATGTTACCAATAAATATGGAGAAGATAAGGTAGCTCAAATAATTACTTTTGGAACCCTAAAGCCTAAGGCTGTAGTTAAGGATGTGGCTAGAGTTTTAGATATTCCATTTGCTGAATCAAATGAACTTACCAAGTTTATTCCTGATGGTCCCAAAGTTTCTTTAAAAGAGGTTTTAGATGATAATTCCTTGAAAGAATATTTTACTAGCAAGCTTGTTTATAAAGAATTAATGAATGCTGCATTGGTTCTTGAGGGAATGAATAGACATGCTTCAACTCATGCTGCAGGAATTGTAATTTCTAAAACCCCTTTAACTGACTATGTGCCTCTTTATAAGGATTATAAGCAAGGCTCTGTTTCTACTCAATACACAATGGATTTGCTTGAAGAATGTGGACTTGTTAAGATGGATTTTCTTGGTTTAAAAACATTAACTTTAATAAAAAATGCAGAAAATCTTATTAGAAGTGTAAATCCAGATTTTAAAATAAAAAATATTCCAGACAATGATGTTAAAACGTTTAAGATGCTAGGAGAAGGAAGAAGTGCATCTGTTTTTCAGTTTGAATCTGAGGGAATGCAGCAAATTCTAAAAGACGCAAAGCCTGATAGCATTGAAGATTTGATAGCCTTAAATGCTCTTTATAGGCCAGGTCCTATGCAATTTATTCCTCAATTTATTGCTGCTAAAAAAGGTGTTAAGAGAATTAAATATCCTCATCCAGATTTAAAGGAAGTTTTAAAACCAACTTATGGGGTTATTGTTTATCAAGAACAAGTAATGGAAGTTGCAAAAATAATTGGAGGCTTTTCTCTTGGCAAGGCTGATATTTTAAGACGTGCTATGGGTAAAAAGAAAGAAGACGAGATGAATGAAATGAAGGTCGACTTTTTAAGAGGTGCTATTGAGAAAGGATATGACAAAGAAATTGCTAGTGAAATTTTTGAACTTTTAAAGCCTTTTTCAGGGTATGGATTTAATAAATCGCATGCAGCAGCATATTCTTTAATAGCGTATCAAACTGCTTATCTTAAGGCTAATTACCCTGAATATTTTATGGCTGCTAATTTGACTAATGAAATTAATAATAATGATAAGCTTTCTTATTACATTGAAGAGTCAAAAGCTATAGGTATAAACGTGCTTAAGCCCGATATAAATCGATCATTTAGGGAATTTCGCGTAACTGATTCTGGAATTTCTTATGGGCTTAATGGGATTAAAAATCTTGGAGGAATTGTTGTTGATTTGATAATTGATGAGAGGGGAAAAAACGGCAAATATAGTTCTTTTGAGGATTTTATTAGACGTGTAGATGATAAAGTAATTAATAAGAAATTTTTAGAATCTGCAATAAAATCTGGACTTTTTGATAGTTTGGATCAAAATAGAAAAACTTTATTTGAAAATCTTGATCGTTTGATTGAAGTTGTTTCAGAAGATAAAAATAATAAAAAACTTGGTCAAAATAGTTTATTTGGTGCGCTTGAAAGTCAAGATCCAATTCAGCAAAGTTTTAATTATCAGACTTTTAAAGAGTATTCTTATTCTGAGCTTTTAGGATTTGAAAAAGAGCTTTTGGGATTTTACGTGTCAGGTCATCCTCTTGATCCTTATAAAAAGGCAATTGATAGTTTTTCTAGTTTAAATGTTTTAAAAGATCTTGCTGCCAAAAAAGATAGTATTGTTCAATTTGCCGGCATTTTAAATGCAGTAAAAATTATTCAAACCAAAAGAAATAACGCAAAAATGGCTTTTGGTGTTATAGAAGATTTTAAAGGTGCAATAGATATTGTAGTTTTTACAGAAATTTATGAAAGGTATAGGAATTTTTTACTTGAAGGCAATGTTATTGGGGTTATAGGTAGGCTTACGTTTAACAGAGATAAATTTTCAATTGTAGTTGAAAAAGTTATAAATATTGAGAGACTTTCCGAGGATAAAATAAATAATATTCATATTAAATTTTTAAATAATAAATTAAATGACTTACAATTACT
This sequence comes from Borreliella mayonii, assembly GCF_001945665.1. Classification (NCBI taxonomy): domain Bacteria; kingdom Pseudomonadati; phylum Spirochaetota; class Spirochaetia; order Spirochaetales; family Borreliaceae; genus Borreliella; species Borreliella mayonii. The sequence goes on from NZ_CP015780.1 coordinate 596,494, forward strand.
TAATTCTTTGAAGGAAAGTATAAGCAATTTTGAGGACAATTCTGGATTTTCAAATGTTTATTTTTATTTAAGGGAAAATGGTAAGGATTTAAAATTAAAAATGAATTCAATTTTAAATTTTGTGCCAGATGAAGACAAGCTTGATAAGTTGAGAAAGTGCGCGATAGTTGAAGATGTTTGGGTTGATTAGGAGGTGCTGTGTTGGTTGTTTTAATAGAAATTTTAATGGTATTTTTGCAGATTTATAGGATTTTAATTTTAATTAGGATTCTTCTTAGTTGGCTTGTGTCTTCAGGAATTAATACCAATGTATTTTTCAGATTTGTACATATTGTCACAGAGCCATTTTTATCTTTTTTCAGAAGAATTCCTTTTTTTACATTTGGTATGTTTGATTTTTCTCCAATTGCAGCTTTAATAACTCTATCTATTTTTGAAAGAATGTTGACTTATGGGAATTATAAGCTTTCTACATTTATTATGTTATTCATTATTGAAGTTTGGGGGATATTTAGAAGCATTTTTATTGCTATAGTTTTCTTTTTATTGTTGAGATTGTTATTGTTGCTTTTGAATTTGTTCCAAGACTCAGACTTTTTTAAAACAGTCGATTCATTTTTGATTCCTTTATCTACTAGGATAAGTGGTTTAATTACTGATAAACATATGTCTTATGCTTTACGTTTGATTGTTGGGAGCGCTTTAATGGTAGCATTTATAATTATTATTGAACAAGTTTTATTTGCTATTGGCGTTTTAGTAAAATATTTACCTTTTTAGGAGATTAAAATGTTTTTACATGAGTTTGAATATGAACTTAAAGGTATAGGTGGTCTTGGTGAGAAAGGGTTTGAAAGGTTAAATAATTTGCAAATTTTTAATGTTAAAGATCTTATTGAGTTTTTTCCTATAAAATATGAGGATCGTCAAAATATGCAAACTTTTCCGGATTTTTCTAAGGTGAAAAGTTGCGACATGATGACTGTGTTCACTGTTGTAGGGCATAAAAAATTTGGGGATAGTTCTAAAAAAAATTTAAAGTTAACGGCAAGAAGTGTAAATGATGAGCCTTTTGAAATTCTACTTTTTAATAGGGCTTTTTTAGAGAATGTTTTTAAAATAGATAAAAAATTCTATATTTATTCTAAATTTACTTATAACGATTATAGTGGTTTATGGAGTTGTTCTAATTTTGACAGTGAAGTTTACAGTGAAAAGCCTGAAAGGTTTAAGAAAATTCTTCCGGTTTACTCTTTGACAGAGGGATTAACATCAAAGAAAATTTCATTATATGTAAGGGAAGCTCTTGAATATTTTTTTAAGTTTGGTCAAACAGATATTCCTAAATTTTTAATAAAAAAGTATTCTTTATTGTCGTTAAGCGATGCTTTAAAAGAAATTCACTTTCCAAGTTCATTAGAAATGCTTGAAAAGGCAAAAAAAACTTTAATTTACAGAGAAATTTTCTTGCTTCAGTTTTTTTCAAGGTATAGATCTTCTAAGGTTCTTTTCCGAGAAAAAAGGCATTTATCAAGAGATTTGCTTGAAAAAGTTGTTTCAAGTTTGCCCTTTGAACTTACAGAAGATCAAAAAATTTCTGTTGATGAGATATTCTCAGATCTTAACTCTTCTAAGCCAATGAATAGATTGCTTCAAGGTGATGTTGGGAGTGGTAAAACTCTTGTTGCCTTGCTTTCGGGGTTTCCTTTGATCGAAGCTGGGTATCAGGTGGCATTTATGGCGCCTACTGATCTTTTAGCTCGTCAACATTATGATAATTTATCTAACATATTGTCGTCTTTTAACATTTCGGTGACTCTTTTGACTGGTAGTTTAAAAAAGAAGGATAAGGAGCAAGCATTAGAAAGTATTAAAAATGGAACTTCTGGTTTAATAGTTGGAACACATGCTATTTTTTACGAAAGTACAGAATTTAAAAGATTAGCATATGTTATCATTGACGAGCAGCATAAATTTGGAGTTGTTCAAAGAGAAGAGCTTAAAAATAAAGGAGAAGGGGTGGATATGCTTTTAATGTCTGCAACGCCTATCCCCAGAAGTTTTGCGTTAACACTTTTTGGTGATCTTGAAATTTCGTTTATTAAAACTTTGCCTAAGGGGCGTTTGCCTATTACTACTTATTTAGCAAAGCATGGCAATGAAGATAAAGTTTATGAGTTTTTAAGAAAAGAGCTCTTAAAAGGTCATCAGGTTTATTTTGTTTATCCATTAATTTCATCTTCAGAAAAATTTGAATTAAAAGATGCTAATAATATGTGTTTAAAATTAAAAGAAGTGTTTAGCGAGTATGTTGTAGATATGCTTCATTCTAAGTTGCCATCCGATTTAAAAGAAGAAATTATGAAAAATTTTTATTCTAAAAAAGTAGATATTTTGGTGGCTACTAGTGTTATTGAGGTTGGAATTGATTGTCCAAATGCAACTTGTATGGTGGTAGAGCATGCCGAGCGTTTTGGGCTTTCTACTTTACATCAAATTAGAGGTCGTGTTGGTAGGAGTAATTTGCAATCTTTTTTCTTTTTACTCTATAAAGAGCCTTTAACAAGTGCTAGTAAATTTAGATTGAAAACTATAAAAGAAAATTTGGATGGATTTAAAATAGCAGAGGAAGATTTAAGGTTAAGAGGGCCAGGCAATTTATTTGGGCTTGAACAAGCAGGATATTTAAAATTAAAAATAGCTAATTTTGTTGATGATAGAGATGTCATAGTATTGATTAGAGAAGAACTTGATTTGTTTTTTTATGATAATTCTGCTTACGACAAGCTTGATATTGATTTGTTAGATAATCTTTTTTGCTCTTATTTGAATGCTGGAAGAAGTATTTAGTTTGCATATTTTTCAATTAGGTCAGTAAGATTTGTTTTGTTATGGCTCCAGAATTCAAGAAGCTTATGTTGTAAATTATTAAAATATTTTTTCTGAATAAAGCATGGCTTAGGTCCTATGTATAAGTAGTGCCAAGGCTCTGCTTTATATCCAGTTTCTATTTCATATCCTTTTGGGTATGAAATAGAAAATCCATATTTTAAAGAATTTTCATAAAGCCATTTTCCTTCTTTTGTATTTAGTAAATTATCATCTATATTTATAAAATCTATTGCTGTTCCCATATGATGTTGAGAGTGGCCTGGAATTGCTGATTGAGTTTCTGCAACTTTTCTTCCATAAGTTTTGACATTGTAATCAAATAAAAATTTTTGGTATTCTTGCGTTCTGTAAGCAGATTTGATTTTAATTTCAATTCCATTTTTTTTTGCATCTTTTATTAGTTGAATTAAATCTTCGATTAATATTCTTCTTACTTTAATAGTCTTTGCTCCAATATTTTTAAGCTCTTTAAAATCATCAATATTTATCAGATCAGGTATTTTATAATCCGCAGGAATTGGTATTTTTTTATTTATTAAAGTTAAGAGGTTACTTTTTTCTGCATCTACTAAAGGCTTTATTTCTTGTAAGAATTGAATAGGATTTTTTTCAATAAAATTTCTGCATTCCTTATTCATTGTTTTGGTAATCTTTAATAGTATTTTTAAATCTTTTTTTGAAATGTTGTTGGCTAATAAAGATAAGTTAATAAATATAAATAATAAAACATAAATTGATTTCATATTATTTAATTATAATATATTTTAGTATAATTAATAGTTAATTCTAAATAATGTATATTCTAGATTGGATTAAATTTAGTTAAAAGTAATAAATAAAGGAGATTGTATATAAGGAATATGATCAAAAAGTTTAAAGATTATGATCAGATAATAAAAGAGTTGTTTATTATAGCTATTCCCACAGCTTTTGAATCGCTTTTATTCCAAATGGTAACTTTTTTTGATAATTTTATGATCTCCTATTTGGGTTCTTTTCATGTTACAGGAGTTTCTTTGGCAAATAGAGTAACTTTTCTTTTTTTTATTATTGTGTTTGGACTTGGTACAGCTTTAAGTGCTTACGTGTCACAAGCAATTGCAAAAAAGAAGTTTCTTCAGATAAGGCAATCTTTTGCTTATATGTTATTAATTGGAACTACAATAGGAATGATTTTTTTTATATTTTCATTTTTTTTCCCAAAAAACATTATCAAACTATTTACAGCTAATCAGAATTCTTTAAATTTTGGATCAGAGTATTTAAAAATTATTTCATTGTCTTATGTTTTAATGGCATATTCTTTTTTATCGGCTATGGGGTTTAAGAGTGCTAAAGAAGTAAAAATACCTTTATATGTTACTTCTATTGTTGTTTTAATAAATATTGTTTTTAATTATATTTTTATTTTTGGTTTTAGCATGGGAATAAAAGGTGCTGCATATGCCACTGTGCTTGCTAGAATTGTTGAGTTTGTTTTTTATTTTTCATATAGCCTGATAAGCAATAATTCGTATTATCGGATTAAGTTTGGTGATTTTTTTGCTTCAAAGGTAGTTACTAGGGCTAATTTGAAACTGATTATACCTGTTTTGTCTCACGAGATTTTTTGGGTTTTGAGTATAACTATTTTACATGCATTTTATGCTCGTGTTGGGAGTATTGAATACGCTTCATTTGCTGTTGCATCAAATCTTTTTGACATTTGTTTTGTATTGCTTCATGGTATGGGACTTGCAACAGGGGTTGTTATTGGGCATTTAATGATTTATGATAAGAAACATGTAAGGTCGGTTGGATTTTTTTTATCTTTTTTAGGATTTCTTTTAGGTATTTTTGTAGTTATTTTGCTTATTGGAATATCAAGCTTTGCACCTTATATTTTTAGCAATTTAGATTCTCCCAAGCTTGTTAGTGTGTTTATTTATGTTTTTGCAAGTATTGTAGTTTTTAAAGCTTTTACGGCACAAGTTCTTGTTGGAGTTTTTAGGGCTAGTGGTATACCAAATGTTTGCTTTTTTATTGAATCAGGGGTAATTGTTTTTTATACGCTTCCAGTTGCCTATTTATTAGTGTTTTATACAAATTTAAGTTTGCCAATAGTGGTTTTTATTGTAAATGCTGAAGAGATTATTAAAAATGTATTTATCATAATAGAATTTTTCCACGATGATTGGATACGAGAGATTGATTATGAAGAGCTTGTTTGAGCATGAGATAGCATAATATATTTGGTTTTAATAAAAATTTTAATGATCTTAGTGAATCTAAAATTCATTCTGATTATGCTGATTTAAAAGTAATTTCTTTTGTTTTTATTGCAGGTTCTAATATTTGCTTTACAGAAATCTTGATTTTTTATTTGGAGAAATTTATGTATTCATTAAGTGCATCAAAAAAGGATAAAATTTATAAAGATCTTTTAAAAATTGCAATTCCAACTGCTATTGAGTTTTTTTTATTTAATTTTATTTCTCTTACAGATAATGCTATGGTTGCATATCTTGGCGATTATCCTGTTGCAGGAGTTTCTCTTGCAAATAAATTTTTTGAACTATTTGTTACTATTGGGTTTGCTATGGTAGGAGCTTACAATATAATCGCTACAAGGCAATACAATCAGGGCGATTTTAAGAGTTTTAGAAATACATTTTTTATTAGTATATTTACTATTATTTTATTTTCTTTGCCGTTTATATTTATTTCTAGAGTGAATCCTTTTTTTTTACTTAGATTAATTTCTAATGATGAGCAGGCAGTTTATTATGGGGCTATTTATTTAAACATAACTATTTTTTCTTTCGTACTTGCAATTATAAAAGGACTTATTGCCAATGCTCTTAAGGTTATTGAAATTGTTAAATTCCAAGTTTACATTTCTGTTTTTTCAGTGTTTTTAAATTTAATATTAAATTATGTTTTTATTTTTGTTTTTCATATGGGCGTAGTTGGAGCTGCTATTGCAACAACAGTTATTCGTGCCTTAGAGCTTGTTGTTTATCTTGTTTATACAGTGTTTAACAAGAATTCAATTTTAAATCTTAAGTTTGATGATTTAAATATTAATATTAAGCTGTTTGTTCAGTTAATTAAATTTTTTATTCCAATCCTTTTAAATGATTTTATTTGGTTTTTTGGATATCTTGTGTTGACGTCAATTTTTATAGGAATTGATATTCATAGATATGCTGCTTACAGTATATCTTTTTCTGTTTATTTTATTATCTTTAATATAATTAATTCCTTTTGTATTTCTTTAAATATTATGATGGGCTATGAAATGCATAATAGTAAAAAAGAAATCATGAAAGTTGCAATTTATTTAGGTAAAATTGGTTTAAAACTTGCTTTTTTAACATCTTTTGCATTGTTTGTGTTTTCATTTTTTGCTCCTTATATTTTTTATACATTAAAGTATTCTCAACTTATAGGAATTATTTTAAGATATTCTTCTGTTTCTGCCTTTTTTATGGCTCTTGCTTTTCAGTATCTTTTTGGATTTTTTAGAGCAGGAGCATCTCCAAGTTTTGGAGCTATTA